>CAXTTU010000130.1:0-3583 GCA_964247225.1 uncultured Sphingomonas sp.
TCACCGGTTTCAGCGAGCATATGGACCTGCGCCGCGCGGCGATGGCGCGCGAGGGTGCGACGTTCGACCTCCACCGCTACAACGACGCGGTGCTGGCGCATGGCTCGCCGCCTGTCCGCTATGTCCGCGCGCTGATGTTCGGGGAGCCGATCGCGCCTTGATCGGCGAGGCGGTCGAGGAGCGGGAGTTGGCTTCGCAGCATCATCTCCCGCGCCTCGTCGAGCGCGAACCAGCGCGCTTCGTCCACCTCGGGAAAGGCCTGCACCCGCCCGCTGCGTGGTGGCCACTCCAGCTCGAACGTCACGCTGGTGATCGCGCCCGCGTCGACCTCGCCCTACCAGGCGAACGCGTCGACGCGCTTGCCGCCCGCCTGCCGGATGCGCCCGAGCGGCACGAGCGGGCCGTCAATCACCACGCCCAGCTCCTCGCGCACCTCCCGGCGCGCGGCGGCTTCGGCGTCCTCGCCCGCTTCGGGCGCGCCTTTCGGGATTTGCCACGCGCCGCGGTCCTTGCCGCGCCAGAACGGACCGCCGGGGTGGACGAGCAGCACCTCCACCCCGCCCGCTCCGCGCCGCCAGATAAGCACGCCCGCGCTCAGCTCAGCCATCGGCGAGCTCAATCCAGGTCGGCGCGTGGTCGCTCGACTTGTCCCACCCGCGCACCTCGCGGGCGACCCCTGCGTCGCGCAACCGCCCGGCGAGCGCGGGGCTGAGCAGCAGGTGGTCGATTCTCAGCCCGGCGTTGCGCTCGTAAGCGTTCCGAAAATAGTCCCAGAAGGTGTAGATCGTCGCGTCAGGGTGCCCCGCCCGCAGCGCGTCGGTCCAACCCTGCGCCAGCAGCGCAGCGTAGCGCTCCCGCACCTCGGGCGCGAACAGCGCGTCCTTCGTCCAGCGCTCCGGTTTATATACGTCCCGCTCGGTCGGCATCACGTTGAAGTCGCCGATCAGCGCGGCGGGGAGCCCGCTGGCGATCAGCGTGGCACCGTGCGCGATCAGCGCGTCGAACCAGGCGAGCTTGTAGTCGAACTTGGGGCCGGGTCGCGGGTTGCCGTTGGGCAGGTACAGCGCGCCCACCAGCACGCCCGCGACCGCCGCTTCTAGGTACCGGCTCTGTGATGGGTCAGGATCACCCGGCAGCCCGCGCCGCGTCTCCACCGGCACGCCAACGCGGCTGAGCAGCGCGACGCCATTCCAGCTTTTCTGCCCATGCCAGATCGCGTGGTACCCCGCGTCCCGGATCGCGGCGGCGGGGAACTTCTCGTCAGGTGCCTTCAGCTCCTGCAACGCGACTACGTCCGGCCGCGCCTCCGCCAGCCAGCGGAGCAGCACGGGGAGACGGCCGTTGATGCCGTTCACGTTGTAGGTGGCGAGCTTCATCGGCATGGCTCTACTACAGTACCGCTCAAAATACCGTTCGTCCTGAGGAACCGCTAAGCGAAGTCGAAGCGGTGTCTCGAAGGACAGGCCGGGTACGCACCCATATGCTTCGAGACGTGCCTTCGCTTTGCTCAGTCCCTCCTCAGCACGAACGGAGATCCCGCCATACCCCGCCAGTTCAGCCTCCACGTCGTCGGCGCGGACTTCCCCAACCGCCGTGGCGGCAACCGCCGGTTCGAGATACTGGTCTGCTCCCCCGGCGAGCCGGTCAGCCTTGTCCCCGAGCCGCGCAACCCCGCCGATCCGAATGCGGTGATGGTGTTGAGCGCGCGGGGCGTGCAGATCGGGTATCTGCCCGCCGAGCGCGCGCCGTGGATCGCCGGGATGCTCCGCGCGGGCCGGGAGGTGCGGGCGGTGTTCCAGCAGGCGACCGCGCACGGGGCGGCGATCCGGGTGGCGCTCGACGGAGCGGAGCCGGTGCTCCCGACCGCCGCGCCTTTGCCTTCGTCGCTGCAGCAGGATCACGACGAGTTCTGGCCCGACCCTATCCCGCCGGACGACTAGGCGCGGAACGCCCTTCCCTTCCCGGCGGTTGGCGCTCCGACAGCTATCAAAGGAGCACCCCATGCAAACCCGCACCCTCGGCTCGCAAGGGCTTACCGTGTCCGCGCTCGGGCTCGGCTGCATGGGCATGTCGGACTTCTACGGCACGCGCGACGACGCGGAGTCGGAGGCGACGATCAACCTCGCGCTCGACCGGGGCGTGACGTTCCTCGACACCGCCGACATGTACGGCGTCGGCCGCAACGAGGAGCTGGTCGGGCGCGTGGTGCGCACGCGCCGCGAATGGGTGGTGGTCGCGACCAAGTTCGGCAACGTCCGCGCGCCCGACGGCACCCAGCTCGGCATCAACGGTCGCCCGGAATATGTCCGCCAAGCGTGCGACGCGAGCCTCAAGCGCACCGGGCTCGACGTGATCGACCTCTATTACCAGCATCGCGTCGACCCGAACACGCCGATCGAGGACACGGTCGGCGCGATGGCGGAACTCGTCCAGGCGGGGAAGGTCAAATATCTCGGCCTGTCCGAAGCCGCCCCCGACACGATCCGCCGCGCCCACGCCGTTCACCCGATCACCGCGCTCCAGACCGAATATTCGCTCTGGACCCGCGACCCGGAAGCCGAGCTGCTGCCGCTGTGCCGTGAGCTCGGCATCGGCTTCGTGCCCTACAGCCCGCTCGGGCGCGGGTTCCTGACCGGCGCGGTCACCTCGCCCGATGCGCTGGAGCCGGGCGACGCGCGCCGCACCCATCCGCGTTTCCAGGGCGAGGCGTTCGAGCATAACCGCGCGCTCGCCGAGGCGGTGAAGACCCTCGCCGCCGACAAGGGCTGCACCCCCGCGCAGCTCGCGCTCGCCTGGGTACTGGCGCAAGGGGAGGACCTCGTGCCGATCCCGGGCACCAAGCGCCGGACCTATCTGGAGGACAATCTCGGCGCGCTCGACGTGACGCTGTCGGCGGAGGACCTCACCCGCATCGGCGAGGCGCTCCCGCCCGGCGCGGCGCAGGGCACGCGCTACGCCGCCGCCGGGATGACGACGGTGGGGCTATAGGCTCCGGTCACTCCACCGGCTCCGCTTCCGGCGCAGCCACCTTCTCCGCCGCCATCGCGCCCATGGTGACGTAATCGAGCTTGCCGGTCCCCAGCACCGGCAGGGCGTCGATCACCCGGATGTCGCGCGGGAGCGACAGTTCGGCGACCCCATGCGCCCTGCCCCACCCGCCTAGCGCGGCGGCGGTGGCGTCGGCGCGAGTGGTGAACAACACCAGCTGCTCGCCCTTGCGCGCGTCGGGGCGAGTGACGACCGCGTGCTCCGCCCCCGGCCAGAGCTGCGCGGCATGGCTCTCGACCGCGGGCAGCGACACCATCTCCCCGCCGATCTTGGCGAAGCGCTTGGCGCGGCCGCGGATGGTGACGAAGCCCGCCTCGTCGATCGTGACGATGTCACCGGTGTCGTGCCAGCCGCCCGGCGGCGGCTGGAGCACGCCCGGCGCGTCCGCCTTCAGATACCCCGCCATGATGTTGGGGCCGCGGATCGACAGCCGCCCGCCCTCCGCGATTCCCGGCACCGCCTCGACCCGCGCTTCCGTGCCGGGCATCAGCCGCCCGACCGTCCCGGCCTGGAAGTGCATCGGCGTGTTGACCGC
>CAXTTU010000130.1:3683-8654 GCA_964247225.1 uncultured Sphingomonas sp.
TCGTTGAAGTCGATCCGCGCCGACAGCTGCGCGCAGTTCGCCAAGAGGTTGCGATGGGTGAGCACGACACCCTTGGGCAGCCCCTCCGACCCGCTGGTGAACAGGATGACGGCGGGCGCATCCGGTGCAACGCGGTGCCGCTTGTGAGTCCGCCCCGCCCAACGCTGCGCGACCAGCGCGCGGAGCTTGGCCGCGCGGCCCAGCCCCGCGCCGATGTCCTCCAGGTAGCGGATGGCGACCCCCGCCGCCTCCAGCCCCGCGATCGTATCGCCGAGCTTCGCCTGCGTCACGAACGCGCGCGCGGTGACGACCGTCCTGATCTCGGCGGCGGTGCAGGCCGCGCGCAGGTTGCTCAGCCCGGCGGTGTAGTTAAGCATCGCCGGTACTCGCCCCGTCATCTGCAACGCGAAGAAACTCACCACCACGCCCGACACATTGGGCAGCAGCAGCCCCACCGCCTCGCCCCGCCGCGTCCCCGCCGCCAGCGGCCCCGCCAGCGCGGTGCAGCCTGCGAGCAGGCGGGTGTAAGTCAGCGGCTCGCGCTTCACGTCCTCGACGATCGGCTCCTTGCCGCCATGCACGTCCTTCGCATCGAGCAGCGCGCGGAATAGTGTCCGGTCGATGTTCGACGTGGCGAAGATCATCTCGCTCATCACGTCGTACAGCTTGCGCCCGGCGGCGGCGCGGCGGGCGCGGGCGCTGTCGCCCGCCACCTCGAACCGGCGCGGCGGCAGGATGGTGAGGTGGATGCGCGGGAAGGGGCGGCGGCGCACCTTGCCGCCCATGCGGCTGAACGGCGTGTATTGCGCTCCGTCGATGCGCACCGGCACGATCGGCGCGTCCGCCTTGTCCGCGACCATGCCCGGGCCGTCGAACACCTTCATCAGCGCGCCGGTGACGGTGATCCGTCCTTCGGGGAAGATCACCAGCGTCCGCCCCTCGCGCACCGCCTTGACCATCGCCTTGGCCGCCATCGGGTTGAGCGGGTCGACCGGGAAGGCGTCGAACATGCCCAGGAACGGCTTGACCCACCAGGCGCGCGCGACCCGGCTGTGGATCGCAAAGGTGGGCTTGCCGGGCAGGAAGGCGGCGAGCAGCAGGCCGTCGAGGAACGACACATGGTTGACCACGACGACCGCGCGCTCGCCGGGGGCAGGCATGTTCTCGCGCCCCGACACGTCGACGCGGTAGAGCAGGCGGAGCACGCCCCGGATCAGCGCCTTGAAGACGGTTTCCGGCAGCAACCAGCACGAGATCAGTGCCACCGCCAGTGTCGCGAAGCCCATCGCGCCGATCACGCCGGGCACGCCGACCCCCGCCGCCGACAGCCCGAGCACCACCGCGACGATGCCCACGGTCGAGAGCGCGTTGAGGACGTTGTTGGCGGCGATCACGCGCGAGCGCTTCTCCGCGTCGGTCCAGGTCTGCAGGATGGCGTAGAGCGGCACCACGAACATGCCGCTTGCTGCAGCGAGCAGGAATATGCTCGCCAGGATCGGCCACGCTTCAGGCTGCGCGGCGAACGCCCGCCAATGCGTCGCGCCTGCGGGCGTATAGCCCCTCGCCGCCGCCCACAGCGCAAGCAGCGACGCCGCCATGCCGAGCGCGGCGGCGGGCACGAACCGCGCCGACACCTCGCCGCCGAGCAGCCGGTTTACCGTCACCGACCCGAGCGCCACCCCCACGGAGAAGGTGAGCAGGAACAGCACCACCACGTCCGGGCCCGCGCTCAATGTCCCGCTGGCCAACGCGGTCAACTGCGCGGTCACGACGGTGCCCACCGAGAAGAACCAGCTGATGCCCAGGATCGCCAGCCACACCCCGCGCCCGCCCTGCGCCGCTTGCAGGATGCGCGCGGTGCCCCGCACAATGTTCGCATCGATCGCCAGCGGTGCCGCGGGCGGCGCTGGCGGCACGAGCAGGCTGACGAGCAGCCCTACCACCGCCACCCCGATCGCGATCTCACCCGCATGGACCGGCGACACCAGCCCGCCTGACAGCTGCCCCGCGAGGATGGCGAGGAAGGTGCCCGCCTCGATCAGCCCGGTCCCGCCCATGATCTCGTGCTGGTGGAGGTGCTGCGGCAGGATCGAGTATTTCACCGGCCCGAACAGCGTCGAATGCACGCCCATCGCCACCACGCACGCGAGCAGCAGCGGCACCGACTGCAGGCGGAACCCGACCAGCGCGACGCCCATGATCGCGATCTCGGCGAGCTTCACCCAGCGGACCAGCTTCGCCTTGTCGACCCCGTCCGCGAGCTGGCCCGCGAGGGAGGAGAACAGGAAGTAGGGCAGCGTGAACAGCCCCGCCGCGATCGTCGCCAGCGTTTCCGCGCGCCCGGGCTGGCCGTGGTACACGGTGTAGGTCGCGAGGAACACGAGCGCGAAGCGGAGCAGATTGTCGTTGAACGCGCCGAGGAACTGGACGGCGAACAGCGGTGCGAAACGGCGCTTGCCCAAGAGCGACAGGTCAGGTGCGGCCATGATGCGAACTCCCCGGATTGGAAGCGTAGCGGGTCAGTGCGACGGGAGGGTTAACAGGCGGGCTCACGAGCGCAGGGCTGCGTGCGCGGTCCTTCCTGATGACCTTTTCCTTCCGCTCCGGTTAGCACGGAAATGATCACTGTTCAATATAGGAATTGAACGTCGTTTAGTTTTGCTGACGTGCCGATCGGATACCCCGTCCACCCGAAGCTGCTTCCGGCCCTTGCGCCCGGGCAGGCCCGTCGATCGTTGCTCGCCTCCCATCCTCAAGGAGAAGCTGCATGTCCGTTGACGCAATCTATCACACCAGCGCCACCGCAACCGGCGGGCGCGACGGCACGGCGCGCTCCGATGACGGCTCGGTCGATGTGAAGCTGGTCGTGCCCAAGGAGATGGGCGGCCCCGGCGGCGTCGGCGCAAATCCCGAAAAGCTGTTCGCCGCCGGCTATTCCGCCTGCTTTCTCGGCGCGATGAAGGCGGTGTCGGGCAGGGAAGGCGTCCGCGTCCCCGCCGACGCGACCGTCACCGCCGAGATCGGCTTCGGCCCGCGCTCGGAGGGCGGCTATGGCATCACCGCCGACCTCACCGTGTCGCTCCCCGGCGTCGACCGCGCGGAAGGGGAGAAGCTGATGCGCGCCGCGCACGAGGTCTGCCCGTACAGCAACGCGACGCGCGGGAATGTGGACGTCGGGTTGAAACTCGTTTGAACAACCGGGCTTCAACGATCCGTTCGTGCTGAGGAGCCGCTGAGCGAGGGTTCCCACCAAAGTAGTACTTTGGTGGGGCCCGATGTCGAAGCGGCGTCTCGAAGCACAGGTAGGCGCGTACTCACCTGTGCTTCGAGACGAGCCTTCGCTTACGCTCAGTCTCTCCTCAGCACGAACGGAGTTGGAAAGCTAATCGCCGCGAGCAAGTCTTACAGTTTCGCCAGCCGTCCCCCGTCGACCGCCAGCGCCGCGCCGGTGATGAACTTGGCGTCGTCGCTCGCCAGAAAGGCGGCGGCGGCGGCGATGTCCTCGGGCTTGCCGACGTCCTTGGGATCGAGCGTTTCCGCGCCCGATTTGAGGTTCGGATTGTCCCACAGCATCGGCGTGTCGATCGCGCCGGGAAGGATTGCGTTCGCCCGGATGTGCTTGTCACGCCCCTCGATTGAGGTGGTGCGGGTCAAGGACAGCAACGCCGCCTTCGCTGCCGAATAGGGCGCGATATTCGCGGTAGTCGCCTGCGCGTGGACGCTGGCGATGTTGACCAGCGAGCCGCCCTTGTCCCCGAAATGCAGGAACGCCTGCTTGGTGAAGAACGCCGCACCGAGCAGGTCGACATGCAGCACGCGGAGCCAGTCGTCGGCGGTCCACTCCGCCAGCGTCTTGAACAGCATCATGCCCGCATTGTTGACGATCGTGTCGATGCGGCCCCATTTGTCCATCGCCGCCTTGCAGCACGCCTCGACCTGGTCCTCCTGCCCGACATCGCAGGCGACACCGATCGCGCCGGTGAGCTTGCCCGCCGCCGCATCCGCCGCCTCCTGATGCAGGTCGGCGATGACCACATTGCCGCCCTCGCTCGCGAAGCGCGCCGCGATTGCCGCGCCGATGCCGCTCGCCGCGCCGGTGACGATCGCCACCCGTCCGTTGAACCGTCCGTCCGTCATTGCTCGCTTTCCTTGTCGTTCGTCGGCGCGTTGGCCGCTTGCCTGCGTGCTTGCGCGCGCGCGCGTTGGCGCTGCGCGAACTCTCCTTCAGCATCCTGCGGCATCACCACCGGCACGGTAAGGCAGATGCTCTGCGTCGGCAGCACGTTCTGCCAGTCGGCGATGAGCTGTTTGTACGCCTCCCCGACCGGGCGGATGTTGCGGTCGAGGTCATAGAGCCCGAGCGGATTGACGTTGCCGTTCTTCTCGCGAAGCGCGCTGTCCCAGTCGATCTGGTCGGTCAGCGAATACCAGGTGAAGCCGACCATCGGCACGCCCTCGTTACGTACCCTCAGCACATTGGCCCATTCCTTGCGCAGCCAGTCCACCGCCTCGGTCCCCGCCGGGCCCTGATTAAGATTGGTCTCCGTGTGCATCACCGGCAGCGCATAGCGATCATGATATTGCCGCGTGATCTCGCAATAGCCGAATATCTCACCCGAGGGCCGCGTACCGCCGTCCGCCGCCACGAGGTGCTCGTTGGTGACGTAATAGTCGTTACCCATGATGCAGTGTTGCTTGAGCCGGTTGCCCAGGAAGAAGTGATATTCGTCCCGGGTCATGCCGTTGTCGAGCAGATATTCGTACATCTCCGAATCGACCCGGCGACCATAATTGAGGTCGAGCGACAGGAAGCGCATCGAATTGAACAGCTCGGCGGGCGCGATCGCCGCCGGGTTCTCGGCATGAAAATACTCCGACGACTCGCTCTGGATGAAGATCGCGTCGGGGCGGACTTCAAGGATCGCCTGCATCGCCAGCACGTTCGCCTTGACGATGTGCTTCAGGGCGGTG
>CAXTTU010000131.1:0-8614 GCA_964247225.1 uncultured Sphingomonas sp.
CCGGGGATGCCGTTCGACCGCAATTACGGGCTGTTCTGGGACGCGGAGCCGGTCACGGCGTTGCTCGACCACTACCGGCCCGACCTGGTGGAATGCTGCTCGCCATGGCGGCCCGCCTGGATCGTGGGCAAGTGGCAGGGGGATGCCGTCAAGGTGTTCTTCATGCACAATGACAACGTCGCCGCCTATGCGCAGCGCTGGCTGGAGGGCGTGGCGACGCACGAGCGGATCGAGCGCGCGTTTGGCTGGTATTCGCGTTACATGAGCCGGTTCCTCGACCGCTACGACGCGGTGGTGACCAACGGCCCGGCGCTGGAGAAGCGGCTGCGCGCGCGCGGGCTCAGGATCGACGCGGCGATGCCGCTGGGGATCGAGCGGGGGTGGTTCTCGCCCGCCCTGCGCGACGAGGAGTTGCGCGCGACGATGCTCGTGCAATGCGGGTTGCCGCCGGGCGGCCTGCTGCTGCTCGGGCTGGGGCGGCACCACCCGGAAAAGCGCTGGCCGATGGTGATCGACGCGGTCGAGCGGGCCGGGGCGGATGTGCCCGTCGGGCTGATGCTGCTCGGCACGGGGATGGATACGCCCAGGCTCGAGAAGCGGCTAGCGGGCAGCCCGCACATCCGGCTGTTCCGCCCGGTCTATGACCGCGAGCGGCTGGCGCGCGTCATGGCGAGCTGCGACGCGCTGATCCACGGGTCGGAGGCGGAGCCGTTCGGGCTGGTCGCCTCCGAAGCGATGGCGTCGGGGCTGCCGCTGATCGTGCCCGACACCGGCGGCTGCGCGGAAATCGCGGACCCGCGCTCGGCGGAGCTGTATCGCGCGCGTGACGCGGGCGATTGCGCGGCGGCGATCCGGCGTTTTGCGGGGCGCGACCGCGCGATGCTGCGTCGTGCGGCGACGGTGGCCGCAACGCGGGTGCGGAGCGACCGCGAGCATATCGAGGAGCTGATGGCCTATTACGAGGGCTTGGTCGCCGTGAAGCGCGGGATGCCGGTCGCCGCCTGAGCGCGCGGGTCGATGTAGAGGCGGAAGCGCGTGCTCTCCACGGGCACGGCGCGATAGCCGTGCGTGCGCGCCCACCGCTCCAGACCTGCGTCGAGCGCCGGGTCGCCACCCGTCCACCGCCCTTCGCCGCCGACCAGTACCGCCTCGGGCCGGATCGCGAGGCCGGTGGCGAGGCGGTCCTCCGACACGAGGCTCGCGCGCGCTTCCGCCGCGGGGTCGAGCAGATGGTGGCTGCGAAAATAGAACGGCCCGGTGGCGAAGCGCGGGTCGGGCAGGCGATAGGTCGCGGGGAGGAACTGGGGGCTGAGCGTCGCCACCGGCCCGGTCTCGCGCGCGCGGTCGAGCGCGGCGCGGATCGCGCGGGACTCGCGGGCTGCGGTGAGGAGGCCGGGGCCTTGCGCCGCGCCGATCAGCGAGGGAGTGACGCCGACAAGGGCGAACAATGTTGCTAAGGTGCGGACGGCCATGGTGGGCGGGCGATCCTCCCAGACTTGCGCGAGGCGGACGAACAACGGCGGCAGCATCGGAAGCCAGTATTGCCGCCAGGTCGGCGCGGGGATCAGCGCCGCGAGCGCTCCGGCGACGATGAGCGCGTCGAGCCAGTCCGGCTTGCGCCGTCGCGCGACGATCACGACCGCCAGCAACGCCGGGCCGAGCAGGAGGAACTTGAGCGAGTCGAGCACCCGTCCAAGAAGGGTGAGCTTGAACGACCCGGCGTAGAACTCCGCCGGCGCGAGGCTTGGAAAGCCGAGCATGTCGAAGCGAGCATTGGCGGGCGCGAAATGGACCACCCACGCCACCAGCGCCACCACCGGCAATGCTCCCGCCAGCACCGCCGATGGCCGCCGCCCCCGGTCGAACAGCGCCGCTGCGCCATAGGCTGCCGCCGGGAGCGCGTAGGACAGCTTCGCCGCCGTCGCTGCGGCGAGCAGGAAGCCGACCAGCAGCGCGCGGTTGCGGGTCGCGGGCCGCATCGCCAGCCACAACGCGCCCGCGAGACACGCCGCGGGGAGCGCATCGTTGCGCGCGGTCCCGGCGGCGAACAACAGAATGTCGGTCACCGCGAACAGCCCCGCCGCCGCCATCGCTATCCTTGGCCGCGCACCTCCCGCCCGCGCCGCTGCGCCGACCCCCGCGACCGCGAGCGCGGCGAGAAGCGCGTTGAGCAGCCTCAGCCCGAGCCACGCCCAAGCGCCCAGCACCGACACGAGCGGCGCGAACAGCACCGGCTGAAGCGGCGACTGGAGGTAGGCATAGTCGCGATACGGCAGCAGCTGATGCGCGCTGAGCACGGCGGCGGCGACATATTGCGACTCGTCATGGTCGATCGGGCGCAGGATCGCGAGGGCGACGAACGCGGCAAGGAGGGCGAGCCAGAGGGGGAGGACGAGCCGATCCTCCCCGGCACGGGGAGGGGGACCAGCCGCAGGCTGGTGGAGGGGGAGCTGCGACGGAAGCTGCCCTCGCCGGAGAGCCCCCTCCACCATCGGCTTCGCCGACGGTCCCCCTCCCCCTCCGGGGCAGGAGCTAGCCACGGACCGCCGCGACGAAATAGTCGAGCGCGGTTGACCCGCTCAGCCCGAACCCGCGCGCCGGCGAGAACGTCAGCCCCCGCACGTCCGTCACCCTCAGCCCCGCGTCCTCGATCAGCGCGGTCAGCTGCTCCGGTCGCAGGAACTTGCCCCAATCATGCGTCCCGCGCGGAACCATCCCGCTCGCTTCCGCCGCGCCGACCAGCGCGACGCGGGTCAGCGCGGTGCGGTTGGGGGTGGACATGATCAGCACCCCGCCGTCCGCGACCGCCTCCGCCAGCCCGCGCACGAAGGCGCGCGCGTCGGTGACGTGCTCCACCACCTCCAGGCTTGTGACCAGGTCGAACCGCTGGCCCGCCACCGCGCCCGCGTCGCCGACGCGATAGTCGATCGCCAGCCCTCCGGCCTCGGCGTGGGCCCGCGCGACCGCGATGCTTTCCGCCGCTGCATCCACCCCCGTCACCGCCGCACCCATCCGCGCGAGCGGCTCGCAGAGCAGCCCCGCGCCACATCCGACGTCCAGCGCCGTGCGCCCCACCAGCGGCGTGAAGCTCCGCGCGTCGCCGCCCCAATGCGCGTCGACCTGCTCCCGGATATAGCGCAGCCGCGCCGGATTGATCCGATGGAGCATGGCGGACGAGCCCCGCGGGTCCCACCACTCCCCCGCCTGCGCGCCGAAATGCGCGGCCTCCCTCACGTCCACCGTGTCGCTTGCGCCCGTCATGCCCCGTTCCTATCAGGGCCGCCCCGCCGCCCCAAGGACCTTTGCCCGTTCATGGCCCGCATCGTGATGAAGTTCGGCGGCACGTCGATGGCCGGGATCGAGCGGATCAGGAGCGTCGCCGCGCGCGTTGGGCGCGAGCGCGACGCTGGGAACGAGGTCGCGGTGGTGGTGTCGGCAATGGCGGGCGAGACCGACCGGCTGGTCGGCTTCTGCCGCGAGGCCTCCGCGCTGTACGACCCGCGCGAATATGACGTGGTGGTCTCGGCGGGCGAGCAGATCACGGCCGGGCTGCTCGCGATCGCGCTGCAGGCGATCGGCTGTCCGGCGCGCTCGTGGCTCGGCTGGCAATTGCCCGTCCGCACCTCCGACGCGCATGCGCGAGCGCGGATCGAGGGGATCGATACCGACGCGCTCGACGCTGCGCTGGCGGCGGGCGAGGTGGCGGTTGTGCCGGGATTTCAGGGGCTTGCCGAAGCGGGGCGGGTGACGACGCTGGGCCGCGGCGGGTCGGATACGTCGGCGGTGGCGCTGGCGGCGGCGATGCGCGCGGACCGCTGCGACATCTACACCGATGTCGACGGCGTCTACACCACCGACCCGCGCATCGTCCCGCGCGCGCGCAAGCTCGCCCGCGTGACCTATGAGGAGATGCTCGAGCTCGCTTCTGTGGGCGCGAAGGTGCTGCAGACCCGCTCGGTCGGCCTGGCGATGAAGGAGCGGGTGCGGGTGCAGGTGCTCAGCTCCTTTGTCGGCCCGGACGCGCCGATGGCGGACACGCTGCCGGGCACGATGATCGTCGGGGAAGAGGACAGGATGGAACAACAGCTCATCACCGGCATCGCGCACGACAAGAACGAGGCCAAGATCACGCTGACCGACGTGCCCGACCGGCCCGGCGCGGTGGCGGCGATCTTCGCGCCGCTGGCGGATGCGGGGATCAACGTCGACATGATCGTCCAAAACGTCGCGCATGGTTTCAAGGAGAACGGGGCGGGCTCGACCGATGTGACCTTCACCGTGCCGAGCGCGGATTTGCCGCGCTCGCTGGAGGTGCTGGGAAGCGCGCAGGCCCGGATCGGCTATGCCCGCCTCGTCCACGACACGCGGGTGGCGAAGGTCAGCGTGGTGGGTGTGGGGATGCGGAGCCATGCGGGCGTCGCCGCGACGATGTTCACCACGCTGGGCGAGCGGGGCATTAACGTGCAGGCGATCACCACCAGCGAGATCAAGGTCAGCGTGCTGATCGAGGAGGATTATACCGAGCTGGCGGTGCGGGTGCTGCACACGGCGTACGGGTTGGACGCGGAGGGGTAGAGCGAGTCCTTGCTGCCGCTTTGGCGACCAATAATTGTCCCTCCGCCGAATCGCGAGTATGCAAACGCCTCGATGGGAGGAGGGCTGGCCGATGCCGACAGACGCTCAGGTTCGTGAGGCCATCGTCAAAACAGCCATGAAGTATGTCGGCTCGCAATCCTGGAAGGACGCTACGCCGCGGGGGCACTATCCCGCCAACAGCAACAAGTGCAATCTGTTCGTGTACGAGGTGTTGACGGCGGCGGGAGCGTCGCCCGGGCTCCCGCACGGGCATTGGTGGTCGAGTTACTATCCGCCGCTCGCGGGCGACTGGGCCAGCGCCGGTTACGACATTCCACATTGGCGATTGCTTGCGCCCAAGGAGAGTCCAGAGCCGGGCGATGTCGTGGCGCAGCGGATCAACTACTCGGATGCGTCGGGGCACACCATGATCGTCGGGCCGCACGGCACCGTGGTCGGCACCGGCGACCAAGGCAACGGCCCCCATGGCACGATTGAGATGATCCAAATGCCGGTCAATCTGGGGCCGGACAAGGCGGTTGCGGCACCCAAGGTTTTCCGCCGCTTCGACTCGGCGGTGCGGTGATGTCGAGACAGCCGACATTCTTTCCTCTGCGTTGGGCGAGTGTCTTGGCGGCTGCCGGCCTGTGCCTGTTTGAGGCGTTAAGTCTGGCCGACACGGAGGCAGGCGCGGGTCAGCTGACGGGTCCGCTGATCGAGCTTTGCCTGGCCGGGTCCGTCGGATTGCTGATCTGCGCGGCCCTGCTGCTGGTGCGATGGCCCCTGGCGGCATTGGTGACGCCCGTCGCTGCGCTGCTTTGCCTGCCCCTCCTCTTGTACCGGGTCGCGCCGTTTTCCTTGGCATGGCTGACCGACGCTCCCGCCTCGGTCGCGCCGGCCCATTTCAACTTCGATCCGCTCGCGATTGCGGGCCTGGCCGCTCTGATCGTGGCGGCCTTGATGAGCTTGCGCGGGCGAGTCTCCGCGCAATAAGCGCGCGCTTGTAATACGGACGTGGGCGGGCCTAGGCCCGCCTTCATGACCGATACGCTTGCTTCGCTCGCCCCGCCCGCCACCTCCCCCGGCACTGGCGCTGACCACCTCCGCCGCCTGGAGGCCCGCGGCACCGCGTTTCTTGGCTGCACCCACGCCATCATGGGTGGGGCGATGTCGTGGGTGTCGGAGCGCCACCTCGTTGCCGCGATCAGCGAGGCGGGCGGGTTCGGGGTGCTTGCCTGCGGGGCGATGACGCCCGCGCTGCTCGACGCGGAGATCGCGGCGACGGCGGCGCGGACCGATCGCCCGTTCGGGGTCAACCTCATCACCATGCACCCAGACCTGACCGCGCTAATCGCGGTCTGCGCGCGGCACCGCGTCGGCCATGTGGTGCTCGCGGGCGGGCTGCCGCCCAAGGGCTCGGTCGAGGCGATCAAGGCTGCGGGCGCGAAGGTGATCTGTTTCGCGCCGACGCTGGCGCTGGCGAAGAAGCTCATCCGCTCGGGCGTTAACGCGCTGGTGATCGAGGGGATGGAGGCGGGCGGGCATATCGGGCCGGTGTCCACCTCTGTGCTCGCGCAGGAGATGCTGCCCGAGATCGCCGACGCCGCGCCCGTCTTCGTGGCGGGCGGGATCGGGCGGGGCGAGGCGATCGCGGGCTATCTGGAGATGGGCGCGGCGGGGGTGCAACTCGGCACGCGCTTCGTCTGCGCGACCGAGTCGATCGCGCATCCCAATTTCAAGCGCGCCTTCATCCGCGCGTCGGCGAGGGACGCGGTGGCGAGCGTGCAGCTCGACCCGAGGCTCCCCGTTATTCCCGTGCGCGCGCTGCGTAACGCGGGCGGGGAGCTGTTCACCGCCAAGCAGCGCGAGGTGGCAGGGCATCTTGACGAGGGCCGCGTGGCGATGGCGGAGGCGCAGCTGGCGATCGAGCATTATTGGGCGGGGGCGCTGCGCCGCGCGGTGATCGACGGCGATGTGGAGCATGGCTCGGTGATGGCGGGCCAGTCGGTCGGCATGGTTCGCCAGGAGGAGCCGGTCGCAGCGATCATCGCGGAGCTGGTGGCGGAAGCGGCTGCGGCTCTGGCCCGGCGGGCGGGGTAGGAAGAGCGGGTTCACGCGGAGGCGCGGAGACGCGGAGAGATCACTCGCGCGCAACGCGCGCCTTTACCCATCGAGGCGCAATGGAAACAAGGTCCGACAAGCGGTTCTCTTGCCCGTCGCGCTATGTCGGAAAGCAATGAGGCGCGCTTCGCGCGATTTCTCTCCGCGTCCCCGCGCCTCCGCGTGAACCGTTCCGGTGTTCGCGACCGCGATGCGCTCCGCAAGCTGGCACGTTCGCTCGAATTATCAGCGTTAGCAGCTGGTTAGCCCTGAACCGAAAGATGTACGCAATGTGAACAGGCGAGCTTGTCCCTGCAACCAAGGGGGGAGCAACCAGTGTTCAAGACCATCGCCTGCCTATCGCCCATTTGCGTTATCGCCGCCATGCCCGCTGCCGCGCAGGAGGTGCCCGTGACCGCTCAGCCAGCGGTGCTCGTTCAGCCCGCGCCGGTCGCCGACGATGCGGAGCCGCGTGCGCCCGAGGGGTTTGCGAAGACCTTTGCCACCCCGCAGCGCGACGCGGGCGGCGCGTACCGGACGCCCAATCGCGACCTGACGCCCGCCGAGGTTACCTGGCACGTCCGCGTCGCGCTCAACGTCGCCGCGCTCGGCTGCCGTGACGAGGCGAGCGCGTACAACGCGATGCTCACGACCGAGAAGGAGCCGCTCGCCGCGGCCGATGCGGGCGCGCAGGCTGCGGAGCGGGCGAGCGGGCGAGACCATGACGACGCGATGACCAAGCTGTACAATTTCTGGGCGCAACCGCCCGCGCAGGCCGGGTTCTGCGCGGCGGCGGGCGAAGTGCTGCGCGAAGCGGTGAACGTGGAGCCCGCCGACTTCCCCGCCTTTGCCGCGGCGGCGCTGCCCCGGCTCGAGGCGCCGTTCGTGGCGGCGTTCGCGCGCTTCGACGGCTATCGCGCCGAGGTCGCGCAGTGGAAGGCGCGGCATACTCCGTTGGTCGAGGTGGCGAGCGCGCCGACGCCCGCGCCGGTGCTGCTCGCCAGCGTCGACACGGCGGAGGTGTCGCCGGGCAAATGATGCTTACCCGGTCTTAACCGGGCCGGGCGCAGGAGCGGCGGCGGGGGCTTGAGGAGTTCGCCCGATGCGCATTTCGCCGTTGCTCCTGCTGCTCGCCCTGGCCGGGTGCGCCCACACCCGCGTCGCCGAGGTCGCGCCGCCGCTGCCCGCGCCGGTCGTCGCGGTCGAAGCGCCGCCACCGCCCGTGCCGCTGTCGCCGACCAACGCCGGGCTGTCGGCGGCGGGGGCGACATGGCATTTGCGCGCGGCGCTTAACGTCGCCGCGCTCGGCTGTCGCGGCGCGGAGGGGGACGCGATCGTGGCGCGCTACAATGCGCTGCTGACCGCGCGAAAGGCGGAGCTCGCGACCGCGCAGGCCGCGCTGGAGGCCGAATATAGCGCGGGCGGGGGCGACTGGCGGGACCGCTATGACGGTGCGATGACGCGGCTGTACAATTTCTTCTCCGCCGTGCCCGCGCATGCGCGCTTCTGCGCCGCCGCGAGCGCGGTGCTCGCCCAGGTCGAGGCGGCCCCCTCGGGCGAACTGTCTGCCTTCGCCGTCTCGCACCTGCCCGATCTCGATGCGCCGTTCGCGCCGCCCGTGCTTTCGCCGGTGACGATCGCCGCCATCGCCCCCCGGTACGTCGCGGCCCCGCCACCGCCCGCGCCGCGCCCGCATCTCACGCTCGACCTTTCCGCGCTGCCCGCCGACTGACGGGTTTCGCGGGCGCGAAGGTTGGGTTAACACGGAGGCGATGAGGGGCCCCGACCAGCCATTCGCCGGCGCGATCGTCGGGCGCGAGCACCGGCTGCCCATGCGCGTGTATTTCGAGGACACGGACCTCTCGGGCGTGGTCTACCATGCCAATTACCTCCGCTACATGGAGCGCGGCCGCTCCGACATGCTGCGCCTGTCCGGCAT
>CAXTTU010000132.1:0-8596 GCA_964247225.1 uncultured Sphingomonas sp.
ACGCTGCACAATATCGAGTTCGTCGTCGGCGGCAGCGATGTCGGGGCCACGGGACTGTTCGGCCAGAACATCCTCGGCATCGGCGATGTCGAATATGATCTCCCCGACGGCGCGGTCCGCCTGTTCAGGGCGCAGGGCTGCAACAACAAGGCCATGGCGTATTGGACGAACGGAAAGCCGTGGTTCGAGATCCCGATCACGTCGCTCGAGGGTGCCGGGCGGCACACCGGCGGCGTGCTCGAGCTCGACGGGGCCAAGGTGCGCGCGTATTTCGACACGGGCGCGTCGCACACGGTTGTGTCGCTCCGGGCGGCGGCACGCGCGGGGGTCAAGCCGGGCGATCCGGGCGTCGAGCGCGCGGGCTGGTCGACGGGCGTCGGCGGGCGCGTCATCCAGGGCTGGATCGCGCCGTTCAAGCTGCTCAAGATCGGTGACGAGGAGCTGCACAACGTCCGCCTGCGGATAAGCGACCTCGACCTCGACACCGACATGCTGCTCGGCGCGGACTTCTTCGTGTCGCACCGCTTGTACGTCTCCAACACACAGCGGCGCATCTATTTTACCTATACGGGCGGGCGCGTGTTCGACACGGGCGCGCATGTCGACCCGGCGGGGCCGGCGGTCGCGCAAGGCGGCGCTCCGGCGAGCGAGCCGACGGACGCGGAAGGCTGGAGCCGCCACGGTGCGATGCGCGAAACGCAGCGCGACCTGCCCGGCGCGATCGAGGATTTCGGCCGCGCGGTCGCGCTCGCCCCCACCGACCCGCGCTACACGCTCCAGCGCGCGCTCGCCTATGCCGCCGCGCGGCGGCCGGTGCTGGCGATGCACGACCTCGACACCACGCTCCAGCTTGCGCCGGGCGACGCAACCGCCCGCCTGCTCCGCGCGCAGCTGCGCGTCCGGTCGGGCGACAAGCCGGGCGCAATTGCGGACCTCGACCAGCTCGACGCCGCGCTCCCGCGCGAGAATGCGAACCGGCTGGCGATGGGGCAACTCTATTCCTCGGGCGACGCGTTCGAGAAGGCGGTGGGCGAGTTCGACCAGTGGCTGGCCGCGCATCCGGGCGACGCCACCCGTGCGGTGGCGCTCAACGGTCGCTGCTGGGCGCGGGCGCTATGGGGGCATGACCTCGGCAAGGCGCGCTCCGACTGCGACGCAGCGGTGCGCGCGGTGCCGGGCAATGCGAGCTATCTCGACAGCCGCGGGCTGGTGATGCTGCGGATGGGCGACGACGACCGCGCGCTCGCCGATTATGACGCCGCACTCGCCGTCCAGCCGCGCCTCGTCTGGGCCTTGTACGGGCGCGGGCTGGCGGAGAAGCACAAGGGGCTCGCCGAACAGAGCGGCAAGGACCTCGCCGCCGCGGCCGCAGTCAGCAGCGACATCGCCGAGCGCGCGGCGCGCTATGGGGTGAAGTAGGGCCCGCTCAGATCCGCACCTCCGTGCCGATCTCCACGAGTTGATCCGTCGGCAGGCCGAATGAGCTGCCGGTGTGCGCGGTGTTGCGCTGCATCGAGACGAACAGGCTTTCGCGCCACGGGGCCATGCCGGGGACGCGCGGGTCGGCGATCACCGTTTCGTGGCCGATATAGTAGCTCATCTCCGCGAGCTCGGCTTCGGACAACCGGACATCAGCCGCGCGCAGGCCGGCGGGAATGTCGAAGTCTTCCATGAAGCCAAAGTGCAGCACCACCCGCTCGACATCGTCGGCGATGCGCGTCACCTTGGCGCGGTCGGCCTCGTCAACGAACGGCGTCTCGCAGGTCATCACCGACACCAGCAACACCCGCTCCTGCAACGCGCGGTTGTGGCGGACGTGGACGGACAGCGACAACGGGATGCCCGTCGCCGCCGCGCTGAGGAACGCGCCCACGCCCGGCGTGCGCGCGACCCCCTTCTCCTCGACCCGCGCGAGGAATGCCGCCTCGTCCTGCCGGTGCCGCGCGCGCGCCGCCTCGACCAAGGTGAGGCCGCTCCGCCAGGTCAGCATCAGGAACGCGACCAGCCCCGCGAGCAGCAGCGGGAACCAGCCGCCCTCGAACAGCTTGGTCGCATTGGCGGCGAAGAAGACGAGGTCGAGCAGGAAGAACGCGCCGTTGGCAACGATCACCAGCACCGGATTGTACCCCCATTTCAACGCCACCAGCGCGGCGAGAAAGGTGGAGATCGCCATCAGCCCCGACACCGCGATCCCGTACGCCCCCGCCAGCGCGTCCGATGAGCGGAACAGCAGCACCGCCGCGAGCGTCGCCGCCGCGAGCAGCCAGTTGGCGAGCGGCAGATACACCTGCCCCCGCTCGTCGCGCGAGGTATGGCGAAGGTCTAGCCGGGGCAGGAAGCCGAGCTGCATCGACTGCTGCGTCAGCGAGAACACGCCCGAGATGATCGCCTGGCTCGCGATCACGGTCGCCAGCGTCGCGAACAGCACCAGCGGGTAATGCGCCCAGTCGGGGGCGAGGCCATAGAACGGGTTGTCGAGCGCCTTGGGATCGGCACTTACCAGCGCCGCCTGCCCCAGGTAGTTGAGCACCAGCGCGGGCAGCGCCACCGCGAACCAGGCGAGGCGGATCGGCAGCCGCCCGAAATGCCCCATGTCCGCGTACATCGCCTCGCCCCCCGTCACCGCGAGGAACACCGCGCCGAGCACCGCGAAGCTGACGCCCAGCGGCGCGTGGAGCACGAAGCTCACCGCACGCCACGGGTCGAGCGCGTCGAGCACGCGCGGGTGCGCGGCGATATGGACCACCCCCAGAACCGCCAGCGCGGCGAACCAGATCAGCATCACCGGCCCGAACACGCGCCCGATTGTCCCGGTGCCGCGCGATTGCGCGAAGAACAGCGCGACCAGGATGGCGACCGTGATCGGCAGCACCGCATGCGCAAGCCACGGCGCATCGGTCTTCAATCCCTCCACCGCGCTCAGCACCGAGATGGCGGGGGTGATCGCGCCATCGCCGTACAGCAACGCCGCGCCGACCAGCCCGAGGATCAGCAGCGCCGCCTGCCGCGTGCGCGGGGCGGCGTCGCGCGCGCCGAGCAGCGCCAGCATCGCCACCACCCCGCCCTCGCCATGATTGTCCGCGCGCAGGATCAGCGCCGCATATTTGAGCGACACCACGACGACCAGCGACCAGATGATCAGCGAGGCGACCCCCACCGCCGACGCGCCCGGCTGGCCGCCCGCCGCCTGCACCGCCACCTTGAACGCATAGAGCGGACTGGTGCCGATATCGCCATAGACGATGCCGAGCGCGGCGAGCGAGGACAGCATTGCGCTCCGCTCGATCCAGCGTTGGCGACCGGCGGGCTTGGGACTGGAAATCGCGGCGGCGGTCATGGGCGCTCCGGGTTGGGACAGGTTAGGTAATGCATATCAGCGGGTTTCGTCCAACGCGCGCGTGTTCGCCATAGGCGCCGACCCGGTTGCAATCGCGTGCGAAGCCTGCCTTGATGCGGCGGAGGAGCCGACCCGCTGACTGATATCGTCATTATCCTGATCGTGCTCGTCGCGGCGTGGCTCGGTTCGCGCAAGCGGCGCGCCAGCCCAAGGGGGCCGTTAAAGGCGCGCGAGGGCGTGGATGCGCCCGTGGCGATCCGCCAGCGCGAGCCGGACCCGGTCCTCGCCACCCCACGCCTCGCGCCGCCACGCCCCCTCGCGCGCGCAACTATCCCGACCACCCGCGCCGCGCCCGGTCCGCGCTTGACTATCTCGGCGGACCGCGCCGCGTCGGCCGCGAGTGCGTCCGTCCGTCATCCCCGCGACTCCGCGACCGCGTACATGCGGCGGCGGCGCGGGCTCTGCTCCCCCGATCCCCACCCCTAAGGAGTCCTCCGCGCATGGCGATCACCCGGCAAGTCATCACCTCGCTTCAGCGCGACGGCACGGACGCGCTCGGCACCCGGACGCTGGCGATGAAGCTCGCCGATGACAGCATCGTCTCCGGCTCGCTGCTGACGGTCGAGAGCAACCATTTCGGTATCCTGAAGTCGCGCGGCGCGGTTCTCAACGTGTACGAGACGGGGCAATATGCGCTGGAGACGCCCGACAAGCCGATCCTCGGCTCGATCGCGCAAGGCTTCTTCGGCGGCGCGAGCCCATGGGTGTACGAGGTCATCTACATCAACCGCTCGAAGCTGCTCGTCCGCAACCAGGGCATCGCGACCAGCGCCGAGATGGCGGAGATGGCCTATGTAGTCGATTACTACATCCACATCGACAGCCGCGAGGGCGCGCTCGACCTCATCACGCATATGCCGTTCTCGGGCGCGGTGATCGACACGCAGGAGGTCGCCGATTACGCCGGCCCCGCGATCGAGCAGGCGATCAACCAGGTCGTCCAGGTCACCAAGATGGAGCATATCAACGAGCGGATCCAGGACATCCGCGAGGGCGTGAAGGCGCACCTGACCGACTTCCTGCGCGTCTACGGGATCATGCTCAACGACCTCAAGGTGCTGATCATGCCGCGCGACGAGCGGATGCGCGAGCTGATCTCGCTACAGGCGATCGGGCTCTCGCCGATCGAGGCGGTGCGATACTATCTGGCGCTCCGCATGGCGGACAAGGGGCTGGTGTCCGCGCCCAACGCCGCGGCGGGCGTGCCGTTCTTCATCGGCGGCAGCCCCACCGGCGTGTTCCCGCTCGGCGAGGAGGTAGGCGTGCGGCCATGACCTTCTACGACTTCGGCCGCGCGGGAGAGGTCGCGGTCAACCTGTTCAACGGTTACGGTTACAACTTCTACCGCGCGGAGAACCAGTTGCGCGCCGACGATCAGCTCGTGCGGACAACCGCCGCAGGGCTGCTCGGGCAGGCGCGCGCGGCGGTGGACGCGGCGGAAAGCGCGTACCGGCGCGAGCACCTGCCCCCGCCGACGCGCGCGCAGCCTTTCCCGCCCGCCGAGGCGGTCGCGGCGGCGCAGGCGCTCGAACGGCTGGCGCGCGACATCGGCGCGCTGGAAGGCCGCGTCCGCACCCAGCCCGCGCCCGCCAACGACCGGATGACGCAGCTCTACCGGCAGGAAGCGGACACGCTCGCCCGGCTGATCGAGCGCGACAAGCTGCTGGTCGGCGAGGCCGAGCTGCTGCGCGAGGCGGTGGCCGGGGCGGATGGCGAGGCGGTCCTGGCCAAGGCGGGGGAGATCAGGGCGGGGATGGACCGGATTGCGGAAGCGCTGCGCGAGCGGGGGGCGATGTTGGTGTGAGAAACAGTTTCAGTGCGGCGGCGGCCTCCCCACCCCCTTCGTGCTGAGGAGGGACTGAGCGAAGGCGAAGGCCCGTCTCGAAGCACAGGCCGGGTACGTACCCCCGGGTGCTTCGAGACGCGCCTTCGACACGCTCGCCACGCGAGCTACTCAGTCGCTCCTCAGCACGAACGGAGGGAGGACGTGATCTCGGCCTTAGCGCGCTCCCACGCCTCCACCTCGCCCTCATATTGCCGCGTCACCACCAGCCCGCTC
This sequence comes from uncultured Sphingomonas sp., assembly GCA_964247225.1. Classification (GTDB taxonomy): domain Bacteria; phylum Pseudomonadota; class Alphaproteobacteria; order Sphingomonadales; family Sphingomonadaceae; genus Sphingomonas. The sequence goes on from CAXTTU010000132.1 coordinate 5,457, forward strand.
GCCACACCGCTGGCGAGGTCCACTTCGACCTCCCCTTCCCATTCCCAAGTCGCGTTGCCCGCCAGCGTCACGCTCCCGTCCGCCTCCGCCCGCGCCCGCACCCGGCCGCCGCGGTTCCACACCGTTGCCCACGTGTCCCACGCGCGCCTCCCGGTCAGGCAGGCGGCCCAGGTCGACGCGGCCATCGCGCTGCCGCAACTGTCGGTCAGCCCCACCCCGCGCTCGAATGTTCGCACGAACAGGTCCGCTACGCCCCGAAGCTCCACGAACGAGACGTTGGCGCGGTTCGGCAGCCAAGGAGGCGCGGCCTCGCAAGCCTCGCCGAGGCGCGACAGCTCGGCGTCGTCGACCGCATCGACGAAGCTGACCAGATGCGGGTTGCCGACCGACACCGCGGTGAAGCGTCGCTCCCCATCAAGCTCGGGCACGACCGCATCCACCACGCGATCGTGCGCGCCGAGCGGCCAGCTTGCCGCGTCAAGGCTGACCGGCCCCGCGCGCTCGCCGATCGTGATCACGCCGGGCGCAAGCTCCGCCTCCCGCCACGTCTCCACGCTGCCCCCCTTTGTCCGCACGCGCGCGCGGTCGATGCCAAGCGCCGCGAACCCCGCGCGCGCGACGCAGCGCAGGCCGTTGAGGCATTGCTCCGCCTCCGACCCGTCGCTGTTGAACATTCGCATTCCGAACGCGTGGGCGTCGTCCCCCGCGGTCAGCAGCAACAGCCCGTCGCCCCCAACCGGCCCTGCCCGATTTGCGAGCGCACGCGCGACGCTCGCCCACTCGGCATCGCCAAGCGTCAATGCACGCGCATCGACGAGCGGGAAGTCGTTCCCCGACCCGTGGCAATGAACAAACGAGAACCGCATCACCCCATCGCCGCAACCATCTCGCGCTCCGCCGCAATCAGCGGCGCGAAGCTCGGTCGCGCCAGGATCGCATCGAGATACGCGGTCGCGCGCGGATAGCGCGTTCCGTCGAGATCGACGCCGACGTGCTGGAAATTGGCGAACGGTGAGGCCACCGCGAGGTCGGCCAGCGTGATCCGGTCCTCGACCAGATAGCCGCTGTCCGGGATCACCCGCTCCAGATAGTCGAGCAGCGGCGGTATCTCGTCGCGCTCGGCCGCGACCGCCGCGTCGATATTGCCCGCCTGCCCCAGCACCTTGGGCGCGACGAAGCGGTTGAAGAAGATCGCCCCGCCCGCCTTCATCACCAGCGTGTCCGCGAACTCCTCATACCAGATCGCGCGCGCGCGGGCGATCGGGTCGATCGGAATCAGGTTCGGCTCGGGATGCTTCGCCTCCAGATAGGTGACGATCGCAGTCGAGTCGCTGATCGCGAAGTCCCGCCCGCTATCCGCGCCCGGGTCACGAAAGCCCGGCATCTTGCGGAACGGGCTGGCTTCTTCAAACTCCGGCCCGCCGCGCCCCATGCCTGCGGGCTTGAGTTCGGCGGTGAGCCCCTTTTCGGCGACGAACGCCATCACCTTGCGGACGAACGGCGACAGGCTGCTTCCGTAAACGATCATCTCGGCCCTCCTATTTGAGCCCGTAATGGTCCCCCAGCCGGTCGAGCGCCAGCCCCAGCACGACCTTGCCCGCGCGCCGCGGCCAGCCAAGCGCGCCTTCGGCCGTCGCCAGTGGCTCGTTCGCACAGACCACGCGCCAGAGCACGTCGTTCAGCCCCGCACCGACCCCGGCCATCGCCGCGTCGAATCGCCTCTTCGCGGACAGCTGCGCCGTGGTGGGGTCCATGCCCGGCCCGCCCCCGCCATCCACCCGCGCCGCATCCCAGCGCATCGTCACTGATGGCGCGAGACAGGCGCGCTCGTAGTCGCCGCGCAACCGCTCGCCTGCCTCCCCCTGGCGCGCGTCGAGCAGGCCCCGTGAGCGCAGCCACGACAGGGGCGATTCGGCGCGGTTCACCGTCACGCTCCGCCCGCCCATCTTCACCTCAACCAGATCACGCATCGTCCGTCCTCCTTGTTGCCAAGAGGACTTGCCACAGCGTCACGCTTGTAGGACAGCAAAGAAACCGGAACGGTTAGGAGCCTGCGCATGATCACCGCTATTCGCGAGGTGCGCCGCGCGCGCGGGCTGACGCTCGACGACGTCGCGCGCCGCTGCGTGCCGCCGACCACGCCGCAGACGGTGGGGCGGCTGGAGACGGGGACCCGCACCGTATCGGTGGTGTGGCTCAACCGGATCGCGGCGGCGCTGGGGGTGGAGGCGGCGGACCTCGTCAAGCTTCCCGACCGGGTCGAGCTGCCCGTCGCAGCGACGCTCGACGCGGGCGGCGCGCACGCGCCGCGGCGCGAGGCGGTGCTCAGCGCGCCTTCTCCTGCTCCCGGAACGCTGGCTGTGACGGTGACGGCGAGCGTCGGCGAGTACCGCGCAGGTGATCAGGTGTGGCTGGAGCCGCTGGCCCCCGAGGCGTTCGCGAGCGCGCTCAACCGCGACGTGCTGGTCCCGCGCGCGGCGGGGCGGTTCGTGTTCGGGCGGCTGTTGGGGGTGGAGGCGGGGGCGCTGCAGGTGCTGTCGCCGGGTCCGGGCGCGCGGGTGGAGGTGATTGACGAGGCGCCGTGGATCGCGCGGGCGGTTAGGTTGGTGCGGGGGTTGTAGGGAGCGGGCAATACAAGCGGCGTTGCCCGCTCCCCCCGCGCGCCGTCAGTCGCGGCGAAGCCGCGCCTTATGGCGCGCTTCGCCACGCTGGCCGCGCTTGGCCGAGTGCGCGGCAGCTTCGCTGCTGCGTCTCTCGGCCTGCGCGGTGGGCGCTGACGGGCTCGAACCGCCGACATCTTCCGTGTAAAGGAAGCGCTCTACCAACTGAGCTAAGCGCCCTCCGCACCGCCGCCGTTGCGACACCGGCGCGGGCGCGTCAAGCGAGCGCGGGTACCGCCGCCGCCCAATAGCGCCGCATCAGCCCCCGCGCCTCCGCGCTCAGCACGGTGAACGCGCGGCGGCGGTCGCGCGGGTCGGGGCGGCGCTCGATCAGCCCGGCTTCCTCCATCCGCACGATCCAGCGCAACGCGGTCGTGGGCGCGACCGCGGCGGCGATGCACAGGCTGGAGACGGACACGTCCCCGCCCTCCAGCTCGGCGGCGAACAGGTCGAGCAGCATGTCCCAGGCCGGGTCCTCGA
>CAXTTU010000133.1:0-8548 GCA_964247225.1 uncultured Sphingomonas sp.
GACCACGGGCGACCAGCCGATGACCGGCGCGCAGGCGAGCTATCTCAAGACGCTGTCCGAGGAAGCGCATGAGGAGTTCCCGGAGGAGCTGAACAAGGCGGAAGCGTCGCTGAAGATCGACGAACTGCAGGACAAGACCGGGCGGGGTAAGTAGCGCCGCTAAGGTGCCGAGACTAGCGCCAGGTCAGGGCCTCGCCGCCCCGATCTGGCGCAGGTAGGTGTCGAGCAACACCACCCGCTGCGCGATCGGTACCCGGTAAGGCGCGCCCGGCGGACACAGCGCGAGCGCGCGATGCCAGTACGGGGCCGCCTCCGCCAGCCGCTGCGCGCGGACATAGGCGAGGCCGAGAAAGAAGGGCGGCCCGGGATGGCGGGGCGCGAGCCGCATCGCCTGCTGGAACGCGAACAGCGCCGGTGGCGAGACCTGGTCGCCGTCATGGCGCGCCAGCGTGTCACCCAGCCCCGTCCACAACAGCGCGCTTTGCGGGTCGTTGCGGATGCCGCCGAGCTCCACCTGCACCGCCGCCTCCGTATCGCCCGAGCGGGTCAGCGCATCGGCGGCAATCAAATAGGTGCTCTCGCGCGTGTACCGCCCGAACAGGTCGCCGCGCAGCTCGATCAGCCCCTGCTCCAGCTCGATCGGCCGCTCGCCCGCTTCGCGCGGTGCGCCGCCGAGCAGCGGGCGGCCCTGAAGCGCATAGCCGGTCGCGCCCAGCATCACCGCGGCGCCCGCCATGCTCCAGACGAGGCGCGGCAGCCCGAGCCGCCACAGCAACGCCGCAACCGCGCCGCCGATGACAAACAGCCACAGGAATCCCATCAGCGCCGCCGCCGGAAACTCGCGCGCGCGACCGCTCCGCCCAGCCCAAGCAACAGCAACGGCGCGAGCCATAGCGGCGCGGTCGACCAGCTCCACGGCGGATCGTAGGTGACATACTCGCCATAGCGCGCAACCAGCCAGCGGCGGATCGCGTCGGGTTGCTCGCCCGCCCGGATGCGGGTGCGCACCAGCGCGCGCATGTCGCCCGCCATGTCCGCGTCGCTGTCGGCGATCGACTGGCCCTGACAGACGAGGCAGCGCAACTCACCCATCAGCGCCTTCGCGCGCGCCTCCTGCGCCGGGTCGGGAAGCTGCGTGTCGGCGAGCCGCGCCGGGGGCAGCGACGTTTCGGCGAGCGCGGGCGTGGCGAGCAGCAGCAGAGGGGCGAGTCGCTTCACCGCGCGCCCTTCACCGCCGCGGCGATCTCCGCGACCTCCTCGGCCCGGATATCGCCGACATGCTGGAGCACGATGCGCCCGTCCGCGCCGACGACGAACGTCTCGGGGACGCCCGACGAGCCTAGCGCCAGTTGCGCGCGCGCCTCGCGGTCGTCGCCGATCGCGGCGTACGGGTCGCCATAGCGGGCGAGGAACGCGCTCACCGCCTGCGGCGTGTCGCGCACCGCGACCGCGTCGATCCGCACGCCCTGCCGCCGGAGGGCGAGCAGCTGCGGCGCTTCGGCGGCACAAGGGATGCACCAGCTGGCAAAGATGTTGACCAGCCGCGGCTCGCCCCGCGCCTCTCCGACCAGCCCCGGCTTGCCCGGCACGATTGCCGGGAGGCTCAGCGCGGGCATCGGCTGGCCGATCAGCCGCGAATGCACGGTACGGTCCGCCGGCGCGCGCAGGTTGAGCAGCGCCACCGCCAACACGCCCGAAAACAGCGCCAACGGCAGCCAGGTGAGGCGCCGCCTCACGCCCAGGCCTCGCGCCACGCCGCCCGGCGTTCGCGCCGGACCCGCCCGACCAGCGACAGCGCGCCGCCGATCGCGACCAGCGCGCCGCCCGCCCAGATCAGCGTCACGAACGGCTTCCACCACAGCCTGAGCTGCCAGCGCCCGGTCCCGTCCGGTTGCCCGAGCACGGTGTAGAGCTGCCCGTCCGCCAGCGTCGCGATCGCGGTCTCGGAGGTGGTGGTCGGCGGCGCGGAGAAGAAACGCGATTGCGGGTGGAGGTCGAGTGTCTCGCCGTCACGCGTCGCGGTGAGGTGCGCTTCCAGCGCGGACCAATTGTCGCCGATGCGCGGTGCGATGCCGTCGAGCGTCACCATCCACGGCCCGACCCGGTGCCCCTCGCCCACCCGCGCCGCAACCAGCGTCTCCTGCGTGAACGCGCTGTCGCACGCCATCCCTGCAAGGCTGACCGCGATGCCGAGATGCGCGACCACCATGCCCCAGGTGAACAAGGGCGTGCGGGCGAGGTTGCGCTTCCACAGCGGCGCGACGCTGGCGACTGCGAGCCCCGCCGCCACCGCCAGCCCGAGCGCGGGAAACAGCGCGACGCCGGCGAGCAATGCCGCGAGCGCGACGAACAGCCCGACCGGCAGCGGCAGCGCGAGCCGCCCCAGCACCGCGCCCGCCTCGTCCCGCCGCCAGCGCACTAGCGGCCCCGCCGCCATGGCCACGCCCAGCGCCAGCGCGATCGGCCCCGCGGTCTTGTTGAAGAAGGGCGGCCCCACCGAGATCTGCGCACCCCACGACGCGGCGACGAGCGGGTAAAGCGTCCCGATCAGCACGATGCCGAGGATGACGCTCAAGAGCAGATTATTTAGCACCAGCCCGCCCTCGCGGCTCACCGGATCGAACGTCGCCCCCTCACGCACCGTGCCCACCCGCGCGGCGAACAGCGCTAGTGCGCCGCCGATGTAGATCGCCAGCAGCGCGAGGATGAACGCGCCGCGCCGCGGGTCGATCGCAAAGGCGTGAACGCTGGTCAGGATACCCGAGCGGACGAGGAAGGTACCGACCATGCTCATAGAGAAGGCGACCACGGCCAGCATTACCGTCCACGCGCGCAACCCGTCGCGCGTCGCCAGCACCGTCACCGAATGGAGCAAGGCGGTCGCGGCGAGCCACGGCATCAGCGACGCGTTCTCGACCGGGTCCCAGAACCACCACCCGCCCCAGCCGAGCTCGTAATAGGCCCAATAGCTCCCGGCGGTGATCCCCAGCGTCAGGAACACCCACGCCCCCAGCACCCAGGGACGCATCGCGCGCGCGAAAGCCGGGCCGACATCGCGCGTTACCAGTGCGCCGACCGCGAAGGAGAACGCAACCGACAGGCCGACATAGCCCATGTAGAGCGTCGGCGGGTGGAACGCCAAACCCGGATCCTGCAACAGCGGATTGAGCCCCTGCCCATCGAGCGGCGCGGGGTCGAGCCGCGCGAACGGATTGGAGGCGAACAGCAGGAACGCGTAGAAGCCGAGCGCGATCGCCGCCTGCGCGCCCAGTGTCGCGACCAGGGTCGGCTTGGGCAGGCGATGCTCCAATACCGCCACTGCCGCGCCCGCCAGCCCGAGGATCGTCACCCAGAGCAGCATCGAGCCCTCATGGTTCCCCCACGCGCCCGCGACCTTGTAAAGCAGCGGCTTGGCCGAATGGCTGCTCTCCGCGACCAGCGCGACCGACATGTCTGAGTTCACGAACACGCCGATCAGCGCGGCCATCGCCAGCGCGGCGAGCAGCCCCTGCACGACCGCGACCGGACGTACCGCCGCGCCAAGCTCCTCCGCTTCGCCGCGCGCCGCCGCGCGCACGCCCATCGCCGCGAGCAATAGCTGCAACGCCGCCAGCGCGGCGGCGAGCCACAAGGCGGCCAGTCCTGCTTCCGCGATCATGGCCGCAGCGTCTTCGTCTCGTGCATCTTGCCCGCGACTTGCGGGGGCATGTAGCGTTCGTCATGCTTGGCCAGGAGATTGGTCGCGACGAAGCTGCCATCGGGGCGGAACTCGCCCTCCGCGACGACGCCCGAGCGCTCGCGGAAAAGGTCGGGGATGATGCCGGTGAAGCTTACCGGCGTCGTCGCTCGCCCATCCGTCACGATGAAGCGGATCGACACGCCATCGCCCGCGCGCTGGATTGACCCCGCCGCGACCATGCCGCCCAGCCGCACCGCGCGCCCGAGCGGCAGGCCTTGTTTCGCGACGTCGGAGGGCGCGTAGAAGAAGCTTGCCTGATCCTTGAGGCCCGACAGCGCAAGCGCACTCGACCCTGCCACGGCGGCGAGCGCGAGTCCGGCAAGCGTCAGCCGCTGGTTCTTCGGTGTCATCGCTCCGCCCGCCGCATTGCGACCCAGCTCGCCAGCGCCAACGCACCCGCGCCGCCCAGCGTCACCGCATAGGCGGCGATCACGAACGGCCACGGGTTCATGCGGTCGCCATCCGCCGCAGCCGCGCCTCGCGCTTGGTCCGCGCCAGTTCGGCGCGCATCCGCATCAGCACCACGCCGGCGAAGAACAGCGTGAAGCCGATCAGCGTAAATGGAAGTGGCCACAGGATCGACCGGTCGATCGTCGAGCTGGTCAGCCCGATGCTCGGCCCCTGATGGAGCGAGTTCCACCATATCACCGAATAGCGGATGATCGGCAGCAGCACCGACCCCGCGACACCGAATAACGCGGGTACGCGCCCGTCGCCGCCGCGCTCCGCATCCGCGCGGGCGAGTGCAAGGTAGCCGAGATAGACAAAGAACAAGAGCAGCATCGAGGTCAGCCGCCCATCCCACTGCCACCACGTTCCCCAGGTCGGACGACCCCAGATCGAGCCGGTGACGAGGCAAAGCCCCGCGAACACCGCCCCGGGTAGCGCAATCGCGCGCGCGGCGACGGCGGCGAGCGGATGCCGCCAGATAAGAAAGGCGAGGCTCGCCCCCGCTACCCCGCTCCACCCGCCCATGCCGAGCCAGGCAGCGGGAACGTGGATGTGAAGGATGCGCACCGTCTCGCCCTGCAGGTAATCGGGCGGCGTCCGCGTCAGTCCCGCCCAGCATCCGATCGCGACCAACAACGTACCCAGCCCCAGGCAAAACGGGGTGAGCGGCCGGGCGATCGACAGGAAGCGCCGAGGACTGGCGAAGGCGTGGATGGTGGGCACGGTCCTAAGCAGATAGAGCGGCAGCGCGCGTTCGTCACCCCTTGCGCTCACGCGACCTACTTCCGTTCGTGCTGAGGAGCCGCTGAGCGAAGTCGAAGCGGTGTCTCGAAGCACAAGCCGAGGACGCACTCATCTATGCTTCGAGACGAGCCTTCGCTACGCCAGCTGACGCTGGCTACTCAGTCTCTCCTCAGCACGAGCGGTTTGTTGGACCAAGTAAGAAATCACCGCCCGATCAGCCGCTGCGCGATGCGGTCGGCGACCTCGGCGGCGGGCGCGCCGGTGCGCTCGCTCTCGTCCCAGATCTCGTGGAGCCGGGTCGGGATCTGGTCGATGCGCGCCATCACGTCCGCCTCGCTGCCTTGCCCCAGATATTCCAACCCGACATTGATGATGCCGCCCGCGTTGATGACGTAATCGGGCGCATAGAGGATCCCGCGCGCGTGCAGCCGGTCGTAATCCTCGCGGGTCGCGAGCTGATTGTTCGCGCCGCCCGCGACCACCTTCACCCGCAAGGTGGGGATCGTCGCCTCGGTCAGGATCGCGCCCAAGGCGTTGGGGCTGAAGATGTCCGCCTCGACGCCGAGGATCGCGCCCGCCCCAACGCACTCCGCCCCCAGCTCTTCGCCAAGCGCCCGGGCGCGGTCGGCATCGACGTCCGCGAGCGTCAGCTTCGCCCCGTCCGCTGCGAGCAATCGCGCGAGCCCGCCGCCGACTGAGCCGACACCCTGGATCGCGACATGCACGCCCGCCATATGGTCGCGCCCCAGCGCGCGCTTCGCCGCCACCCTGACGCCGAGGTACACGCCCCGCGACGTGTACGGCCCCGGGTCGCCCCCCGCCGCGCCATACTCGACGGGGAGGCCGGAAACATAGCGCGTCTGCCCGGCGATGACCTTCATGCGCGCTTCGGACATGCCGACATCTTCGGCGGTGACGTACCTGCCCCCGAGCGAGTCGATCGCCCGGCCGAACGCCTCCAGCTGCGCCGTGGTCACGGTCGCGCCCGGCTGGTCGGCGAGGATCACGCCCTTGCCGCCGCCCATCGGCAACCCGGCCATCGCGTTCTTGTAGCTCATGCCCCGTGACAGCCGCAGCGCGTCGGTGATGCCGCCCGCGCCGCTGTCATAATGCCAGAAGCGCACGCCCCCCGCCGCGGGCCCGAGCGCGGTGGAGTGGATGGCGATCACCGCCCGCAAGCCGCTCGCCGGGTCGGTGAACAGGTGGACGCCCTCATGGTCGTCGAAATCGGGGAAGCCCCATCCGGTCGTCATGCTGATCTCGGGAAATGGGGCGACCGACGGGACTTGAACCCGCAACTTCCGGCATCACAAGCCGGCGCTCTAACCAATTGAACTACGGTCGCCGTGAAGGCGGTGCCCCTAGCGGCGCTGGGCCGTGCTGGCAACCTTATCAGAAATGCCCTTCGACCGAAAGCCGGTACGCCCCGCCTTGCGGCTGGAAGCCGAGCGCCGCGAGCTTGCCCGCGACCGCCGGGTCAGTGGGCGTAATCGCGAGGCGCCCGGTGTAGCCGCCGTTTGCACGGACGCGCAGCTCGACCCGCTCGCTCCCCGCCGGGTCGCCGAGCGGAAGCAGCAGCGCGCCCGCGTCGCAGCGCGCCTCGCCGCTCACCACGCCCGCCAACGGTACGCCTCCCACGTCGCCCGCCAGCGTCGCGCGAACGCGGCCCGCCGCATGGTCGCACAAGCCATCGGTGAAGGTGGCGCTCACGTCGTCGAGATCAAGCGCCGTCACCGGCAGCGGCGCGAACACCGCGCCCGCGGGAATGGTGGCGGTGACGCCGCCCGCGCCGGTGCTGTGGCGGCTGACGGAAATCGCGCCATGGAACGGGTGGAGCGGGTCGCTGTCTCGGCTCTCCAGCTGAACGCGCGCGCGACCGAGCAGCAGCTGCATCGGCGACAGCCGCGCGCGGAGATCGCCGAGCCGCAACCCCGCCGCGCTCGCCTCGGTCAGCGTGCCCGCCCACACGCTGCCGTCCGCGCGCCGGGCGGTCAGCCCCGCCGCGTCAACTCCTGCCGCGCCGAGCACCAGCCGGAGCGGCAGGAAGAGGATCAGGCCCGCCAGCAGCAATGCCCCGAACAGCGCCGCGCGCCCGGTGGACAGCCGGATCATCCGCGCCGCACCCTGAGCGTCAGCGTTGCGGCGACGCTGCGGTCTTCATTGCCCGTCATCTGCAGCGACTCGACCAGCAGGCCCTGCCGTTCGAGCGAGGCGAGCCAGGCGACCAGCGCGCCGGGCCGCGCGGCGGTGATGCCGAGCTGCACCCGGTCGGGGCCGACGAGGTTGAGCGTCGACACGGCGAACCCCCCCTCCTCCGCCCGGGCGCGCACCGTCGCGTCGAGCCCCTGCCCCAGCGACGGGGCGCGCGCATGGCCAAGCGCCGCGATCGCCTCCACCCGCGCCTCGGTCTCCGCCAGCCGGATCGCGGCGTCGCCCTCCCGCTCGCGCGCGGAGGCGAGCCCGTCGGTGACGGGGAGCACCACGCCCGCCCAGAGCAGCACCAGCACGCCGAGCGCGAGCATGACGAGGATCAGCCGTTTCTCGCGCAGCGACCGCGCGGCGAACCAGAGGCGCAGACCGCTCACCGCGCGCGCACCGTCAGTTCGCCCGTCATCCGCCCGTTGGCGCTGGTGAACGTGCCCGCGCTGGCCGGAAAGCCGGCGGCGGTGATGCGGTCGCGCAGGTCGACGATCTGCCCCTCCGTCCCGGTCGCGACGCCGACGCGCAGCTCGCCCGTGTCCGCAAAGGCGAGGCTGGTCAGCTCCGCGCCGGGCACCGCGCGCACGGCGGCGAACACCGCGGCGGCGCTGCGAGTGAAGCCCTGCCCCGGCCCGCGCAACGCGGCGAGCCGCGCGTCGAGCTGGCGATCCGCGTCGTTGACCGTCTCACCGCGCGGCAGCCCGGCGCGCGCCAGCGCCTCCGCGCGCGCCTCTAGCGCATCGGCCGCGAACGAGTACCGGGCGATGCGGACGAGGTCGATGACCAGCGTCACCGCCAGGATCGCCAGCGCGAGCAATGCCAGGCGGCGGATCAGCGCCCAGTCGAGTGCCACCCGCCGCCGCCGCGCGAACGCCCCTTGCCTGAGGTCGAGCGCGGGCGCGGCGACGGCAGCGGCGAGCGCGAGATCGGCTTCGCTCGCGTCGAGCGTCGCGGTGGGCGCATCCGCGACGACGAGATCGGTCAGCCAGCCCTCGTCCGCGAACCCGCTGGTCGGCCCGCGCACCACGCCCTGCCCCGCCACCTCCGCCCGGACATAGCCCTCCGCCGGGTGCGGGAGCAGCATCGGTGCCGGGAGGACCCGGTCGGGGTCGACCCCGTCGGTCGCCAGTGCCGCCAGCCAATCGCGCATCCGCGCCGCCGCGACCACGCCGATCGGGCGCTCCGCCCCATCCTCGCGCCCGACGGCGACATGGAGTTCGCCCACCGGCGCGGCGCTGGCATCGGCGGCGAGAAGGCGTGCGGCGGCGACCGCCTGCGCGTCGCTGCGCGTCGGCAGCTCCGCCCAGTGCAGCGTCACCGCGTCGGCGGGCGCGATGGCCACCGTTTCGCCGTCGGCCTCCGCGTCGGGCAGCCCCTCGCCGCGCGCAACAACCTGGCTGCCCGCGAGGCGTAGCC
>CAXTTU010000134.1:0-8528 GCA_964247225.1 uncultured Sphingomonas sp.
GCGAGGCGGTCACCGCCGCCGACCCGGATGCGGCTGGCGCGGACACGCCCGCCGAGCCCGCCGCCCCGCCCCGCCGCGGCTGGTGGAATCGCACCTTCGGCGGGTGATGGTGTTTCCCTCCCCGGGCGTGCTCGGGGAGGGACTTACGGTTGTGGGCGGTCGCACCTGCACCGACCGCCGCGCCGCAAGGCTGTCCTACGCCGCGGATTCATGCTTTAGCTGCGGGGTGATCCGCCCAGTCCACCCGTCCACTTCGACCGGCGCAGGTCAGCCCCAAGCGGGCGAGCAGCGCGCCCTCGACAAACTACGGTCGGGCCTCAACTTCCTCAACTTCGTTCGACTCGCAGGTGTATCGACCCGAAGGCAGCCCATCCCGCGCCGCGCGCAACCCCCCATCATAGGTCAACTTCTTCAACTTCGTTGGACTACGCAGGAGCCATCGACACGGAGCAAGCCGTTTTGGCGCGTCCCGCCAACCTCCTCTCCAGCCTCAACTTCCTCAACTTCGTCGGACCTCCCCCATCCGAAAGCCGCGCCCATGAAGCGTTTCCTCGCCGCCCTAGTGACCATCGGTCTGCTCGCCGCGCAGCCCGCCGCCGCGCAATCGATCCTGCGCGACGCGGAAACGGAGGCGATGTTCGCGGACATGATCACGCCGCTGGTCAAGGCGGCGGGGCTTAGCCCCAAGGACGTCCACGTCATGCTGATCCAGGATGACGAGATCAACGCGTTCACCGCGGGCGGGCAGACCATTTACGTCAACTCCGGCCTGCTCGCCGCCGCCGACAACGCCAACCAGGTGCAGGGCGTGCTCGCGCACGAACTCGGCCACGTCGCCGACGGCCATGTCGTGCTCGCGGACGCGGGCGTCAAACCCGCGCTCGGCATCCAGCTGTTGTCGATGGTGATCGGCATCGCGGCGATGGCGGCGGGCGGCGGTGAGGCGGGCGCGGGCATCCTCCAGGCGGGGCAGCAGGCCGCGCTGGGCAAATATCTCGCGTTCAGCCGCGTCCAGGAAGCGACCGCCGACGCCACCGGCGCCAAGTTCCTGCGCGAAGCGGGGATCAGCGGCGTCGGGATGCTCACCTTTTTCAAGAAGCTGCAGAATCAGGAGAACTATTACGGCGCGACCGAGAAAATCGACCCGTATATGCAGTCGCATCCGCTATCGGGCGAGCGCATCGCGGCGCTGACCGCCGACATCCAGAACTCGCCCGCCTATCACACCCGCCCCGACCCCGCGCTCAACGTGCGGTTCCTTCGCGTAAAGGCGAAGCTGCAAGGCTATGTCGCCAACCCGCAGGCGACGCTCGCCAAGTTCCCGGCGAGCGACCACACGATCGAGGCGCATTACGCGCGCGCCTATGCCTACCATAAGGGCGGCTTCCCCGAACAGGCGGACGCGGAAGCCGCCGCGCTCGTCAAGGCGGACCCGGGCGACCCCTATTTCCAGGAGATCCAGGGCCAGATCCTGCTCGAAGCGGGCAAGCCGCGCGACGCCGTCATCCCGCTCCGCCGCGCCGCTGAAGGTACGCGCAACGCGCCGCTGATCGCCACCACGCTCGGCCATGCGCTGATCGCGACGGAGGACAAGGCGAACTATCCCGAGGCGGAAAAGGTGCTTCGTTCGGCGGTGGCGCGCGACGACGACAACCCGTTCGCCTGGTATCAGCTCGGCACCGTGTACGAATTGCAAGGCGACGAGGCGCGCGCCGCGCTCGCCACCGCCGAACAGGCGAGCCTGACCGGCGACACCAAGCGCGCGGCGATGAGCGCGCGGTTCGCGATGGCGGGCATCCCCAAGAGCTCGCCCGACTGGATCCGCGCCGCCGACATCGCGCTGACCGCGCAGAACGACCTCGACGACAAGAAGCATCGCCGGTGAAGACGGCATTGCTGGCGATGGCCGCGCTGCTCGGCGCGGCGGGGGGCGGCGGCGCGGTCTGGGCGCTGGGCGGTAGCACGCCCGCGGTGGAGCGCACCGTCCATGCCTACCTCCTCGCCCATCCCGAGGTGATCAGCGAGGCGATGGGCCGCTTGCAGGACCGCGATACCGCCAAGGCGGTCGCGGACAACCGTGCGGCGATCACGGCGCCGATCGGCGATGCCTGGGCGGGCGACCCGCGCGGCGACGTGACGCTGGTCGAGTTTTACGATTACAATTGCGGCTATTGCCGCGCGAGCCTGCCGGTCATCCGCGACCTGCTCGTCGCCGAGCCGCATGTCCGGCTGGTCTATCGCGAGCTGCCGGTACTGGCCGAGTCGAGCCGCGCCGCCGCGCGCGCGTCGCTGCTCGCCGCGCGACAGGGGCGGTTCCGCCGCTTCCACGACGCGCTCTATGCCGCCGGGCCGGTGAGCGACGAGACGATCGCCGCGACCGCGCGCGCGGCGGGGGTAGATTTGTCGAAGCTGCCCGCCGCCGGCGCCGGGGAAGATGCCGAGCTCCACGCCAACCTCCAGCTCGCGGCCAAGCTCGGCATGGCGGGCACGCCGAGCTGGGTGATCGGCGACCGGGTGGTGGTCGGCGCGCTGACGCTCGACCGCCTCCGTTCGGAGATCGCGGACGCGCGGGCTAGGCGGTCGTGAGCACGGTACGGCGGCGGCTGTCCTCCTCCGCCCATACCCGCTCGACCGCGGCCAGCGGCACCGCCCGGACCGGCAGCGTGAACCGCCCCGGAGCCGCCGCGAGCATGTCGCCGACCGCCGCGACGAGGCGTTCGAGCGAGATGCTCCGGAGCCCGCTGCCCATCAGCACCACCCCCGACGAGCGCAGCGCCGCGCCGGGCAAGCTGATCTCGCCCCCGCTCACCGCGCCGATCTGGACGAAGCGCACCGGCACCCCGTCCGGCCCTGCCTTCGCCGCTGCGATGAGCAACCGCCTGGCGCTCTCGCCCCAAAGATAGTCGAGCACCACGTCGATCCGCCCCGCGAACACCGCCTCGAACGCCGCGTCGTCCGCCGAGAGCGGCAACGTCTCGTCGGCCCCGAGCGTCTCCAGCGCCTCGGCGTCGCGCCCGGTCGCGATCACCCGCCCCGCGCCGAGATGCCGCGCGATCGCGATCGCGAGCCGCCCCGACATGCCGGTTGCGCCGTTGACCAGCACCGTCTCGCCCCGCTTCAACAGCGCCCGCTCGGTCAGCGCCGCCCAGGACGACATGCCGGGGTTGATCAGCGCGGCCGCCGTCACGTCGTCGAGCGCGTCGGGCACCGGCGCGCAACGCGCGGTCGCCACCGCCGTCCGTTCGGCACATGCGCCATTCGGCGCGTCGGGCAACATGAACGCCACCCGCCGCCCGTCGGCGAGCCGCCCGACACCGTCCACCCCGACCGCGAACGGAAACGCGCTCGCCCCCGCGCTGTAATGCGTCCCCGCTGCGCGACCGCGCGCGAGGTGGCTGATCGCCGAGGCGGCGACAGTGACGATCACCTCGCCCGCCCGCGCGACCGGCTCGGGCATGTCGCCGTACATGGGCGATTGCCCGGCGGCCCGGACGATCGCGGCTTTCATGGTAGGTCTCCCTCTCTCCGGCGCGCATAGCCCCACGCCCGGCGCGCCACCAGCGGGCGCAGCACCAGCCCGTTCACGTCAATGCCGATATGGAGCAGGATCACCAGCCACAGCGAGCCGAGGTCGATGTACAGCGCCTGCAGCAACGCGCCGACCACCGCCGCTGCCGCGACGCCGCGCCACCCCTGATAACGATGCAGTGAGGCGAACAAGACCAGCGCCCCGCCTGCCCCCGCCGCCGTGCTGCCGGTCACGTCGGTGAGGAGCAGCGGCATCAGCACGCGGTGGAACAGCTCCTCCGCCACCCCCGCCATCACCGCCAGCGCGACGCCATAGGGCACCTCCGCGCGGCTATGCGCCAGCACCGAGTCGATCTCGCCAATCGAGAACACCCGCCGCCCGCGCGTGCCAGCGCGCCACGCCAGCAGCAGCCCGATCGTCGCGCCCAGCACCGCGCCGACCAGCAGCGGCCATCCCGCTACCGCCCGCCCCGGCAACCACGCCCGCAGCGGCGCAAGCTCCGGCGGCATCCGCCCGACCGCGTCCAGCCGCCCGAGCAGCGCCAGCCCGGCGAGCGCCGGCAGCAGCAGCGCCAGCGCGTCCTTGACCAGCCAGCGCCGAAACATCTTGACCCGCGTGTCGGCGTCGTCGCGCCGCATTCCCGGTATGTCGCCCCAAACGAACCAGGCGACCGCCGCCAGCGCCGCCGCGAGCAGCAGCGCCGCGCGCATCAGGGCAGACGGTGCTCGCCCTTGATCCAGCGCACGGTGCCCGACGAGGCGCGCATTACAACGCTTTCGGTCGTCATCGCCCCGCCGCGCCGCTTCACGCCCTTGAGCAGCGAGCCATCGGTGACGCCGGTCGCCGCGAAGATCGCGTCGCCCTTCACCAGGTCTTCCAGCTCATAGATGCGGTCGAGGTCGGTGACGCCCCATTTCGCCGCCCGCCCGCGCTCGTCGTCGTTGCGGAACAGGAGCTTGCCCTGGAACTGTCCGCCGACACAGGTCAGCGCGGCGGCGGCGAGCACGCCCTCAGGCGCGCCGCCCGAGCCCATATAGATGTCGACCGTGGTTTCCGGGTTCGTCACCGCGATCACCCCCGCGACGTCGCCATCGGGGATCAGCATGATGCCGCAGCCGACCTCGCGCAGCTCGGCGATCATCGCCTCGTGGCGCGGGCGGTCGAGCACGCAGGCGATGATCTCGTGCGGCTCCACCCCCTTCGCCGCCGCCAGCGCACGGACGTTCTCGCTCGGCGACTTGGCGAGGCTCACCAGCCCGCGCTCATAACCGGGCCCGATCGCGAGCTTGTCCATATATACGTCCGGCGCGTTGAGCAGCCCACCTTCTTCCGCGATTGCCAGCACCGCGAGTGCGTTGGGCGATGCCTTGGCGGTCAGCGTCGTGCCCTCCAGCGGGTCGAGCGCAATGTCGATTTTGGGGCTGCCCGGGCTCGCGCGGCCGACCTTCTCGCCGATGTAGAGCATCGGCGCCTCGTCGCGCTCACCCTCGCCGATCACCACCGTGCCGTCGAAGTCGAGCTCGTTGAAAGCGCCGCGCATCGCCTCCACCGCCGCAGCATCCGCCGCTTTCTCATCGCCGCGCCCGACCAGCGTCGAGGCCGCGATCGCCGCCGCCTCGGTCACCCGTACCATCTCGAGCACGAGCAGGCGGTCAAGGACCTGGCTGGCGGTTGTCGGCATGGCGGCGTGTCTCCCCTGTTCGGGCGAGCGGATAGGGCGCGCAGACGGCGTTGTCGAGCGCGGGCCATCCCGTTCGTCCTGAGCTTGTCGAAGGACCGACAACCGTGGTGCGCCGTGCATGTGCTTCGACAAGCTCAGCACGAGCGGGCTAGGCGCTTATCCCTTTGGCGGCTTGATCTGGAAGATCGTTGGCCAGTCCTTGCCTGTGACCCACAGCCGCCGCGTCCTCGCGTCCCAGGCGATGCCGTTGGGCACCGCCTCGGGCTCGGTCGCGTGGACCCGCCCGGTGAGTGCGGAGAGGTCGATCAGCCCGACGACGCGCCCCGACACCGGGTCGATGCGGATGATTGCGTTGGTGTGCCACACATTCGCGAGCACCTCGCCATCGACGAATTCCAGCTCGTTGATGTTGGGCACCGGTTGCCCGTTCGCGGTCACCGTCACCCGCCGCCGCTCCGCCAGCGTGACGGGGTCGAGGAAGCGCAGCTGCGGCGTGCCGTCCGACATGATGACCGACTTGCCATCGCTGGTCAGCGCCCAGCCCTCGCCCGGGTAGTGGAACTCACCCGTGCGCCGGAACCCGTCGAGCGTCCAGCGAAAGCCGATGCCTTCCTTCCAGGTCAGGCTGACCAGCTGCCTGCCGACCGCAACGATCCCCTCGCCGAAATAGGGCGGCGGTATCGTGATCTGGCGCAGCACGCGGCCCGTCGCCGGATCGACCTTGCGGATGTAAGAATGGCCGACCTCGCCGGTGCTCTCGTAAAAAGCGCCGTCGCGGAAGAACAGGCCCTCGGTGAAGGCGTGCGTGTCGTGCGGCAGCGTCGCGACCACCTCGGCGGGCGCGACCGGGAGCGTGTCCGACGGCGCGGCCCCGACGAGCAGGAGCGCTAAAAGGGCGAGAGCGGCGCGCATCAGTCGCGCAACAGCTCGTTGATGCTGGTCTTGGCGCGGGTGCGCTCGTCGACCCGCTTGACGATCACCGCGCAGTAGAGGCCGAGGTTGCCACCGGTGGAGCCGGGCACCACCACCGCATAGGGCGGCACCTCGCCCCGGAAGACCTCGCCCGTTTCGCGGTCGATGATCTTGGTCGATGCGCCGAGGTACACGCCCATCGACAGCACCGCGCCCTCGCCGACGCGCACACCCTCCGCCACCTCGCTCCGCGCACCGATGAACGCGCCGTCGCCGATGATGACCGGGTCCGCCTGCGGCGGCTCGAGCACCCCGCCGATCCCCGCCCCGCCCGACAGGTGGACATTGCGCCCGATCTGCGCGCAGGAGCCGACCGTCGCCCAGGTGTCGACCATCGTCCCCTCGCCGACATAGGCTCCGATGTTGACAAAGCTGGGCATCAGGATCGCCCCCTTGCCGATGAACGTGCCCCGCCGCACGACCGCGCCCGGCACCGCGCGGAACCCCGCCTCGACGAAATGGCTTTCGTCCCAGCCGTCGAACTTGCCGGGCACCTTGTCGAACCACGCACCCTCGCCCGCGCCGGGCATCAGCCGGTTGGCGTTGAGCCGGAACGACAGCAGCACCGCTTTCTTGAGCCATGGGTTGACTCGCCACCCGCCCGCGCCGTCGGGCTCGGCAACGCGCGCCATGCCGCGGTCGAGCACCGCCAGCGCTGCGTCGACCGCGTCGCGCGCGGGCCCCTGCGTCTCCGTGTCGATCGCGGCGCGGTCTTCCCACGCCGCCTCCACCGCGGCCTGAATGAGCTTCATGCCTCGTCCCCCAGCATGTCCAACAGCCAGGCCGTGAGGTCGGGCGTCGTAAAGTCGATGAACTCGCGCGCGGCGTCGCCCGCCTGTTCGGAGCCGTTGTCGACCCACAAGGTCGTCATCCCGATCGCCTTGGCGGGCCGCAGGTTGCGCGCCATGTCGTCCGCGAACAGCGCGGTTCGAGGGTCGATATCCCAAGCCTCGCACAGCCCGCGATACGCGCCCGGGTCGGGCTTGGGCGTCAGCCCCATCGCGTGGATGTCGTGCACCGCCTCGAAGCTCTCCCCCAGCCCCAGCCGGTCGAGCACCTTGAGCGCATAGGGCTTGTCGCCGTTGGTGAAGACCAGCTTGCGCCCCGGCAGCCGCGCGATCCCGGCGGCAAGCGGGGCGTCGTGCCTTAGCGCGTCCATCTCGATATCGTGGACATAGCCCAGGAACTCGTGCGGGTCGACGTCGTGCTCCGCCATCAGCCCCGCCAGCGTGGTGCCGTGGCCGTGGAACCACCCTTTCTGCAACCGGAACGCCTCGTCGCGTTCGACGCCGACGCGCCGCGAAACGAAATCGGTCATTCGCCGGTCGACATGCGCAAACAGGTCCGCGCTCGCCGGGTAGAGCGTGTTGTCGAGATCGAAGATCCAGGTGCGGATGGATTGCAGCGCGGCGAGCATCTCGCCCATGCTCTAGGGCAATGCGCGCGGGCGCGGCAAGCGCGGCTTTGCGCGCACGTCAAGCTATCGTAAACACATTGAAATCAGGGTGGTTCGCGGGTTCGGGAGGGAACAATGACGGCGGTGAAGCGGCGGCTGATGGGTGGCGCGGCGATCGGAACGGCGGCCTTGTTGTCCGCATGCGGCGATGGCGGCGGCGTGCAGAGCACACCCACCCCGATCGCGGTGGCGACGCCAACGCCTACGCCTACGCCGACCCCAACACCCACACCGGCACCGACGCCCACACCGACCCCCACCCCGACCGCCAGCTATGACACGACCGAATATCGCCAGACGCTCGGCGCGGTCGACATGAACGCGCTCGCCGCCTACCAGAAGGGTGCGACGGGCAAGGGCGTCAACGTCGCGGTAATTGATACCGGCATCGACCTCACCAGCGCGCAGTTCACCGGCCGCATCTCGTCGGCGAGCGCCAACGTCGCCGGCGGCACGACCGTGCAGGACGAGGGCGGTCACGGCACCGCGGTCGCGTTCACGCTGGCGGGCACGCGCAACGGATCGGGAACGCAAGGCGTCGCGTTCGACGCCAACCTGATCGTGCTGCGCGCGGACACGGCGGGCAGCTGCGCCACGACCACCGCCGGCAGCGACAAGAACGGCTGTTCGTTCGACGACAACAACATCGCCAAGGGCGTCGACGCGGCGCGGGTCGCGGGCGCGCGGGTGATCAACATGTCGCTCGGCGGATCGAGCCCGGGTGCGAGCCTGGTCGCCGCGATCAACCGCGCGACGGCGGCGGGGATCGTGATCGTGATCGCGGCGGGCAATGACTCCACCGCCAACCCCAATCCATTCGCGGAGGTCGCCAACAACGACGCCGCCGCGCGCGGGCTGGTGGTGATCGCGGGCTCGGTCAACGCGCCCGC
>CAXTTU010000135.1:0-8509 GCA_964247225.1 uncultured Sphingomonas sp.
GGTCTAGGTTACCGCGAACCGCCCCGCAAACCGGACCTTGTGTTCATTCCGGAGTGCGAAACGCCCAGCCCACCGGCGTCCCCGACGGCGTGTCGCGGACCCTGTCGGATGCGACGATCTCGTCACGGATCGCGGCGGCGGTGCGGGTGAGCGCGCGGGCGACACGCCCGACGTCCTCGCTCGAGGTCGCGACGGCAAAGCTGCTCTCGGCGAGCACGCCGATCAACTCACCCGCGGCACCGTAGATCGGCACGGCCACCGACGTGTCCTCACCTTTTCCGCCGATACGAAGGCCGAACCCACGCTCCCGCGTGGCGGCGATGACCCGGTCGACATGGGGGAGGACATCATCCGACCGCGATGTCGCGGCGGCGATGTCGGCCGCCGCCCGCCGCCGCTCCGCGTCGTCGCAAAAGGCGAGGTACGCCATCCCCATCGCGAGCGTCAGCAGCGGCGGGTGGCGTCCGAAGGTGGAGGGCTGGAACGAATACGGGCTATCGACGCGCCGGGTGCTGAACAGCACGATTAAGCTCGCGCCCTCCCGCGTGCCGATTGCGACCGGCCATTTATACTCGGCGAGGAGGTCGGGCCTGCGCTCCAGCGCGTCGATCGCGGCCCAGACCGGATCGAGACCCCTGGACAATTCGGTGATCCCGGCGGCGAGCCGGTAATGGCCGGGCTTCGCCACCTTGGCGACATAGCCGTCGGCGATGAACCGCTTCAGCAGCCGCACGATGCTGGGCTTGGGAATGCCGGTACGTTCGTGGAGCTGGCGCAGCGAGACGTATTTCCCGGTCGCGTTCATGGTCCGCAGGATGGCGAGGCCGCGGCCCAAGGACGTGGACTGGGAACTGGAGGGCTCGCATTCTTCCCCCTCGGCGGCCCCGAACGCCGCCCGCCCGATCTCCGTCATCTGGTCCAACACGGTATCCGGTTTCCTCCCTGAGCGAACGGTCCCTTTTTCGCGGAGACTCCCTGCCGTCCTCGTGCCAGCCCCAACGATCGCAATTCAACATGGGCGCGCGAAAGTTTCAACATGCGGAACGCGGCGATCGATCGATTTTCGCAGGGCACGGGTCGTGCCTATCCTGCGCGCACGGTCCCAGGAACGGGAGCCGCCTAGCTCAAGCCGACCAGATGATCGGCGGTGCTGCAATGAAAAGGGAGAGGGGTGCCATGTCTCGCAAGGGAATGCTCAAACTGTCGGCGGCGATGGTGTTCGCGCCGCACCCGGCGATGGCCCAGACACAGGCGGCGCAGAGCGAAGTCGCGCCCCAGGCGTCCGCGCAAGCCGACCAGACAACGGCAGCCCCCGGGTCCGCGCCGACGGTCGGCTCGACCACCTCGCCGCAAGGCCCCGCCAATGTCGGTCAGTCGCAAACCGCCCAGCCAGGCGACGGAGTTCAGACCGGGCTGCAGGACATCATCGTCACCGCGCAGCAACGCGGCGAGAACCTGCAAAAGGCGGCGGTCGCGGTGGCGGTCGTGTCGGGCGCGGACCTGCTCAATTCGGGCACGCGCGGCGTCGAAACGCTGAGCAGGCTCGTCCCCTCGCTCGAGGTGGCGGGCAGCGGCCAAGGCAACCTCATCTTCATCCGCGGGGTGGGCAATTTTTCCTTCACCGCGAACAGCGATCCGGCTGCTGCGTATAATTTCGACGGCGTCTATGTCGGACGCTCCAGTTCATCGTTCGGGACCTTTTACGACCTGGAGCGAGTCGAGGTGCTCAAGGGTCCGCAGGGCACGCTCTATGGTCGCAATGCCACGGCAGGTGCGATCAACATCCTGCCGGTCCAGCCCGAACTCGGCAAGACCTCGGGTTACGGCTCATTCGCCTACGGCAATTACAACACGGTCGACAGCGAGGCCGCGATCAATCTGGGACTGGGTGAGAACGCCGGCCTTCGGCTGTCGGGCGAGTATACACGGCACGACGGCTACCTGCGCTCGGGGACGCAGACCGACGACTCGTTCGGGCTTCGCGCGCAGTTCAAGGTCAAGCTGACGCCCAACCTCACCGTCCGCATCGAGGGCGATTACGCGCAGCAGCGCGGGATCGGGTCGGGGTCGAGCTATGTCGCCACGCTCGGCTTCAACCCCGCGACCGGCGCGTTGGTATCGACCCCGTCCGGGCTGCCGCTCGACGAGGGACTCTATACCGCGGCGGCGCAGGCCTATCGCACCAGCCACGGGGTCGCGGGATCGCTCGGTCGCTTTCTCGACCCGTTGCAGCTCAAGCCGTCGCAGCACAACAACGTGTACGGTATCGCCTATCACATCGACTGGCGGACCCCGATCGGCGTGTTCAGCGTCATCCCCGCCTGGCGGCACGGCCTCAAGCAGAACCTCAGCATCGACGCCGGGCAATATGTCGGCGATACGTTGCAATCGAACCAATATTCGGTCGAGGCGCGGCTGGTGAGCACGCGCACCGGGCTGTTCGACTATATCCTGGGCGCTTATTATTTCTCGGAGCAGGTTGACGACGACACGCATCTGTCGGGCGGTATCCAGGCCGCCTTCACCAAATCGCGATACACCACCCATTCGCCCGCGGCCTATGGCCGGCTGACGCTGCACGCCACCGACTGGCTGCGCTTCACCGGCGGTGTCCGGTATACGGAGGACCACAAGACCTTCAACGGCGTGTCCAATACGCTGGTCGAGGTGTGCGTGCTCCCGACCGGATGCCCCACGGCCCCGCTGCTCCCCTATACGACAACGCTTGCGGGCCAGCGGACGGTGCCCCCGGTGGGTGGGCCGCCCGCGGTGATCGGGCCGGGGCTGCTGATCGCTCGCCTGAACGCGAGTGGCGCCCGCAAGCTCGACACGGACAAGGTCACCTGGCGCGGCGCGGTCGAGATCGATGTCGCCCCACGCTCGCTGCTCTACGGTAGCGTCGAGACCGGGTACCGCGCGGGCGGGTTCAACACCGCGTTCAACTTCAATCCCGAGAACATCACCGCCTACACGGTCGGGCTGAAGAACCGCTTCCTCAACAACCGTTTCCAGCTCAATCTGGAGGCGTTCGACTGGAAATATCGTGGCGAGCAGTTGAGCTTTCTGGGGGTCGATCCGACGGGTCAGATCGGCATCCTGACCGAGAATATCGGCCGCTCGACCATCCGGGGCGGCGAGGTGGAGGCGCGCGCGCTGGTGACGCCCACGACGACGCTCAGCGCCAACGTCCAGTATCTCGACGCCAGGTTCGACTCGTTCCGCTATGTCACCCCAGCCCGGCCCGTCACAGGCTGCGCCGTTACCGGAACGAGCGTGTTCACCGTCGACTGTTCGGGCGAGCCCGCGCTCAACGCGCCCAAATGGACGCTCAACTTCGGCGGCGAGCAGGTGCTGCCGTTCGGCGAGCGCTACCAGATCGTGCTGAGCGCCGACACGCAATACCGCACCCGCCGCTATGTCGGAACGGAATACATCCCGTCCGAATATGTCGGCGACACCTGGGCCACCAACGCGCAGGTCTCGGTGGGTGCCAAGAACGGCGCTTATGTGGTGAGCGCGTTTGTCCGCAATATCGAGGGCCACCGCACGCCGATCTTCGGCACGGTGGTGCCCGCGTCCAACCTCGGCATCAACATTCCGGGACAGCCGCGCACGTTCGGCCTACGGCTGTCGGGTCGCTTTTAGGGGCAAGCGGACGATGAACCGGCCGCTTCTGGCAAGGATTGCCCGGTGACGCCGCCCGGGACCGACCCGGCCGGGCCGCTTGACGCCGGAGCGCTGAGCGGGCGGCAGGTCGGCGTTCTCGCCTTGGCGCTGCTGCTCGGCATGCTCGATGGTTATGACGCGCTGGCGATGGCGTTTGCCGCGCCGGCGGTTGGGCGCGAATGGGGGCTCGGCAAGGAGGTGCTCGGACTGCTGCTGTCGAGCGGGCTGATCGGCATGGCATTCGGGTCGCTCGTCCTGTCCCCGCTTGGCGACCGGGTGGGGCGGCGACCGGTCGTGCTCGGCGCGCTGGCGCTGATGACCGCCGGGTCGCTGCTGTCCGGCTTCTCCGGGTCGCCCGTCCTGCTGTTCGCCTGCCGCGTGCTGACCGGGGCTGGCATCGGCGTGATGGTCGCGATGACGACGCTGATCTCGGCCGAGTTCGCGAATGCCCGCCACCGCCCGCTCGCGGTCGGGGTCGTCGCGACCTCCGGCTTCCCGCTCGGCGGCGTGATCGGCGGCCTGACCGCGGCGGCGCTGCTGCCGACTTTGGGGTGGCGGTGGGTGTTCCTGGTCGGCGCGTTCGGCGGCGGTGCCTTCCTGCTCGCGGCGGCGGTCGTGCTGCCCGAGTCGCCCGGTTATCTGGCGGCGCTTCGCTCGCCGGACGCGTTGATGAGGCTCAATCGCACGCTCACCCGGTTGGGACACGCCGCCGTCCCCGCATTGCCGCCCGCGCGCGAGCGTGGCCGGGCGGGCTACCGC
The DNA here is from genome assembly GCA_964247225.1 of uncultured Sphingomonas sp. Lineage (GTDB taxonomy): Bacteria > Pseudomonadota > Alphaproteobacteria > Sphingomonadales > Sphingomonadaceae > Sphingomonas. Next base: position 4,426 of record CAXTTU010000135.1, read on the forward strand.
GCGTTGTTCGCAGCCGGAATGGCGGGAACGACAATCCGGCTGGCGGCGGTGATCGTGCTCCTTTCGAGTTCGGCCTATTACCTGCTCAACTGGATCCCGCAATTCGTGACCGACATGGGCTTTACCGCCTCGACCGGCAGTCGGGTGTCCGCCTTTTCCAACCTCGTCGGTGTGCCGGGCGGCGCGCTGGCGGGTGCGTTCGCGGCGCGGTTTCGGCCGGGGCGCGTCGCCGCCGCGACGATGATCGGCATGGGGCTGTCGGTGGCCGCGTTCGGCTTCACGCCCGGACGGTTCCCGCTGGTGATGCTGTCGGCGGCGCTGTTCGGCTTCTTCCTGTCGGCGGCGGTGGCAGCGACTTACGGCCTGATAGCGGCGACCTTCCCGCCGCTGATGCGCGCGTCGGGGGTCGGGCTGATCCTGGGCGCGGGCCGGATCGCGAGCGCGATCGGGCCAGCGCTGGCGGGATTGCTGCTGGCGCGGGGCGTTCCGCGAGGGGAGGTCTCGCTCGGGTTTGCGGTCGGGCCGTTGATCGCCGCGGCTGTGATCGCGAGCCTTTCGCGCCGACCGGCGACATCGCCATTCCGGTATGCGGAACCGGGCGCAGCCTCGCCTGTAACCGGCGATGCCCGGTGATAGATCGTCGCGGTGAACGCGGGCCAACGCGCCTTCTGATCGGACCCGCAGGGAGAGCCGGACCATGGACCTGAAGATCGTCTGCGCATCGCATTCGCCGCTTATCTACTTCCCCGCCCGCGAAACGGCGGACGTCGCGGCGATGCGGGCCGCGATGGCGGACACGCAGGCGCGGGTGCGCGCCTTCGACCCGCAGCTGATCGTGATGTTCGGCGCGGACCATTATGGCGGGCACCAGATGGCCTCCATGCCCGCCTTTTGCGTCGGCGTGGAGGCGACCGCGCTGGAGGATGTGGGCGGCACGCCCGGCGCGCTGAATGTTCCGCGCGAGCTGGCGGTGCGCTGCGTCGACGCGCTGCGCGAGGACGATGTCGACGTGGCCGTCTCCTACGCGATGGAGGTCGATCACGGCTTCTCGCAGGCGTTGCAGGAACTGACCGGCGGCGTGGACGCCTATCCGGTCCTGCCGCTGTTCGTGTCCTGCCTTCAGCCGCCCTTCGTTCCGTTCAAGCGCGCGCGTGCGTTCGGGGCGGCGGTGGCGCGGTTCATCGCGACGCTGGATGTGGAGCGCGTGCTGATCATGGGCAGCGGCGGGCTGTCGCATGATCCCGAGATGCTGTTCCCCGCGATCGACGACGTTTCCGCCGAGTGGCGACCCTATCACCTGCTCGGCAACCGCCAGAGCGACGTGCCGCAAGCCAAGTGGATCGCCTATGAGATCGAGGCGCATCACCACGCTGCCGGGATGCTCGCGCGCGGCGAGCTGCCGGTCGAGGCGCTCAGGATCAGCGCCGAGTGGGACGCCCGCTTCCTCGACCTGCTCGCCGACGGTGATCTCGCCAGCGTCGATCGCTGGACGCCCCGGCAGGTGATCGCGGAGGGCGGGTTCGGCGCGATGGAGGTGCTCGCCTGGGTCGCCGCCGCGCAATGCATGGCGGACGCGACCGGCGCGCGGCCACGGGCGAGCTTCCACGCCGCCATCCCCGATGTCGGCGTCGGCTTCGGCATCGCCGAAAGCGAGCCGACCCCGCTGCGTCAGCCAGCGCGGGAGCGGGTCGCCGCGTGACGGGCGACCCTGCCATTCCGCCGTCGCGCGACCTCGTCGACGTGCACCTCCATTTCGTGCCGGACGTGTACCGGCAGGCCGCGATCGCGGCGGGCTGGGGCACCCCCGACGGCATGCCCGGCATCCCGCCCTGGACCGAGGCGGCGATGCTCGACATGATGGACCGGGTCGGCATCGCGAAGGGGATGCTCTCGATCAGCTCGCCCGGCGTGTTCTTCGGCGACGAGCGCGCGGCGCGCGACCTGTCGCGCCGAGTGAACCTCGAAGGCGCGCGGCTCGTGTCGGATCGCCGCGAGCGGTACGGGCTATTTGCCTCGCTGCCATTACCCGATGTCGACGGCGCGTTACGTGAGATCGAGTTCGCGTTTGATACGCTCGGGGCCGAGGGCATCTACCTGCAAAGCAACGCGGGCGGCGTGTACCCGGGCGACTCGGCGTTTGATCCGGTCTTCGCCGAGCTCGATCGCCGGGGCGCAGTGGTCTTCCTGCACCCGACCTCGCCCTGGTGCCCGTGCTGCGCCAGCAAGGAGCGACCGCTGCCCCGGCCGATGCTCGAGTTCATGTTCGAGACGACGCGCGCGGTCACCAACCTCGTCCTGAGCGGCACGCTCGACCGCTATCCCAACATGAAGCTGATCGTGCCGCACGCGGGCGCGACGCTCCCCGTGCTGGCGGACCGGATCGAGCTGATGACGGGCATGATCCCGAGCAGCTCGGCCGTCCCGGCGAGCGAGGTGATCCCGACGCTGAGCAGGTTGTACTACGACCTGGCCGGCGTTCCCGTGCGCGGGCTGCTCCCCGCGCTGCGGACGTTCGCCGACCCGGAGCGGCTGCTCTACGGTAGCGATTGGCCGCATACGCCGACGGCGGTGGTGGAGCGGAACCGGCGCAATCTCGATGAGGTGTTCAACGCTGAACCGGGCGCGCCGCATGCGTGGCGCGGCCGCAACGCCGGCAGGCTGTTCTCGCGTCAACAGGAGATTGGGCGGTGACCACCAAAGCAAAACCGCGTTGGCGCAAGCGCAACGTCATTCTCCTCGTGCTGGCGATGGCGGCGGCCGGGTTCGTCTGGCGCAAATGGACGACCTTGCGCAATCTGCCCAACCCGTGGACGAAGCTGACCGTCATGCCGCTGCGCGGCGGTGCCTATTGGCTCAAGGGCGGCGTGTCGAACACCGGCTTCATCGTCGGTGACAAGGGCGTGATCGTCATCGACACGCAGATGTTCCCGACCACCGCGCGCACGGCGTTCGCCCAAATTGCCAAGATCACCGCCAAACCGATCCGGCACGTGATCCTGACGCATGTCGACCCGGACCATATCAACGGGCTTCCCGCCTATCCGCTCGGCATCGACGTGTTCGCGCAGGCGAACATGCGCGCCCGCCTGCTCGACCGGCTCGCGCATCCCGGCTGGAGCCCGTTCGGCCCGCCGGGCGCCATTCGTCAGCACCTGCCGAACCGCATCGTGGATCGTGAAGCCGATGTGACGCTCGAAGGCGTGCCGCTCCGCCTGATCCATGTCGCGCCGGCGCATACCGATGGCGACCTCGTCGTCTATCTGCCCCGCCAGCGGGTCGTCTATGCGGGCGATATCCTCACGCCCAGCGTCGGCCCCGATCCGGGCCTGCACATCGACGAGGGCGGCTCGTCGCTCGGCTGGATACGCTTCATGGAGGAGCTGCTGAAGCTCGATGCCGACATCTATGTCTCCGGTCACGGTCCGGCGCTGACCAAGGCGGAGGTGCGCGCGCGGTTGGACACGGGCGTGCGTCGGCGCGCGCAGATCAAGGCGATGATCGACCGCGGGATGACCTCGGCGCAGATCAAGGCGGCGCTGCACGACCCGCCGCCGACCGCGGAAGCGGCAATGTTCCCGAGCTTCCCGGAGGACCTTGATCAGGAACTCCGCCCGAAGTGATGGCTGAGCGCGCCGATCGTCTCTGCCTCGCAAATGGAGGTCGCCAGCCCGCGTGCGGCCCGGCTACGGGTCGGTCGTGAAGGGTTTCAGCTTTCTCTACGGCCCGCGGCTGCTGTCGGGGGCGGGCTCCGCGGAGCGGGTCGCGACGCTGCTCGACGGGGCCAGCCGCGTGCTGTTCGTCACCGATGCTCACGTCCTCGCCCTCGGCCTCGCTCGGGGGGCGCTCGCCGCGTTGGAGGACCGGGGCGTTGCGGTCACGATCTTCGATCGGGTCGAGGCCGACCCTTCGCTCGACACGCTGAACGCCGCGGTCGCCGCTGGACGGGGATGCGGCGCGGAGGCGGTGATCGGCTTTGGCGGGGGCAGCCCGATGGATGTCGCCAAACTGGCGGCGTACCTGCTCGGCTCCGGCGACGACCTCGACGCGATCTGGGGCGTGGGGAAGGCGACCGGCACCGGGCTGC
>CAXTTU010000136.1:0-8475 GCA_964247225.1 uncultured Sphingomonas sp.
CTCGAACGGCGCGCGGCCCTCGCGGTCGACCTTGTTGATGAAGGTGATGATCGGCACCGAGCGCAGGCGGCACACCTCGAACAGTTTCCGCGTCTGCGCCTCGATGCCGCGCGCGGCGTCGATCACCATCACGGCGGAATCGACCGCGGTCAGCGTGCGATAGGTGTCCTCGCTGAAGTCCTCATGCCCCGGCGTGTCGAGCAGGTTGAAGGTGACGCCCCCGGTCTCGAACGTCATCACCGATGAGGTAACGGAGATCCCGCGCTGCTGCTCGATCTTCATCCAGTCCGACCGCGCTCGCCGGTTCGCCCCGCGCGCCTTGACCTCGCCCGCGAGATGGATCGCGCCGCCGACGTACAGCAGCTTCTCCGTCAGCGTGGTCTTGCCCGCGTCGGGGTGGGAGATGATCGCGAAGGTACGGCGGGGGGAGGATGTCATGGCCCGCGCTATATGGGGATTGCGCGCGGGGTCGAGGGGGTCAGTCGAAGCGTGGCGTGTCCTGCGCGCTGTGGCGGATGTGGAGGATCACGACACTGGCCGACAACACGCGATAGTAGATCAGGTAACGACCGTGCACCATTTTGTGGATGGGCCCGAGCGCTGTTTCGAACGCGACCGGGTGCCGCCGGGGCTGATCCGACAAGGCCAGCGCCCGGGCTTTGAGTTCGCCCACAAAGCTGAGCGCCCGGACAGGGTTGTCCCTGGCTATCCAGCGCCGGATGCTTTCTAGGTCAGCCTCGGCAATCGGGTTGAAGTCGACCCTCATTCAGCCGCGTGTGGAAAACGCGCCATCTCCTCCAGACAGCGGCGTTCCATCTCGGCGAAGACCAATCCGGCGGGGATGTTTCTGTCCGGGTGCGCATCCGACTCGGCTATCCTGCGCTCAAGCAAGGCAATCAATTCCGGGTCGAGCGGTTCCATGGTCGCCCCCGCCTTGGGGTGGTCCACCTGCTCGCGGACGAGACGAACACCCTGGCGCAATACGTCGTCGCGAGTTGCGAAATACCCGGTTGCAATAATCTCTTCGATCAACTGCTCGGATTCGACATCAAGTTGGACGGGCGTCGTCATTCGTAAGAACTACTCCTGCTCGGACCATGCTTCAACCCACCAGCGCCACGCTCATCCCGATCCGCTTCGTCTCACCCGGCGCGACGGCGAACACGCCCGGCTTGTCGCGGAATTCGCCCGCATAGCCTTCCGGGTCGGCGAGCCCGTGCCATGGCTCGACGCAGATGAAGCGCGCGCCCGGTTTGGTCCAGACGCCCAGCCGCGGCGTGTCGGGGAAGCGGATGTCGAGCACCGGACCTTGGGGCCCGCCGTACGTTACCGCTTGGGACGCGACCGGGTCCCACACCAGCGCGTCATGCTCAAACAGTGCGTCGCGGAGCAGCAGTTCGCGACTGTCGAGCGGGCTGGCGCGGCGGGCAGGCTCGATCAGCCCGTCAGCAGAGATGCCGAGCAGCTCGCCCGGCTCCTCGCGCGCGAAGCTGATGCGATGCGCCGCGCGCTCCTCGGCATAGGGGAGCGGCCAGGCAAAGGCGGGGTGAAAGCCGAACTGCGCAGGCATCGGCGCATCGCCCCGGTTCGCCACCCGCGCCTCGACCGCGAGCGTCGCGCCGTCGAGCGCAAACGCCACCTCCAGCCGGAACGCGAACGGATAGGCCGCCCGCGTCTCCTCCGAGTCCTCCAGCGCGAACACCGCCCGCGAAGGCTCGGCCAGCACCACATCGAACAGCGAATGCCGCGCGAAGCCGTGCCGCTGCATTGGGTATTCGCGACCCTCCACCCGGATCACCCCGCCCTGCGTCGCGCCGACGACCGGGAACAGGATCGGCGCGCGCCCGGTCCAGAAAGCCGGGTCCGCGTCCGTCATCAGCTCGCGCGCTTTGCTGTCGCGCAGGCGCGACAGCTCCGCGCCGAACGGGTTGATCGAAGCGGACAGCCCCTCGCTCCGGATGTCGATCATCTCGCGCATGGGTCTCCCTTGTTCCACGTGCAACGCTCAGGCGCGCAAGACCGCCCCCTGTTTGGCGGCGGCGGCGACGATACGGTCGCTGACGGCCTTGAGTTCCGCGTCGGTGAAGCTGCGTGTCCCCGGCTGGAGCGTCACCTCGATCGCCAGCGACCGCTCACCGTCGCGCTCGAACAGGTCGAACACGCGGGCGGCGACGATCGCGCCTTTATCCGCGCCCCGCACCGCGCGGAGCAGCGTGTCGGCGGCGAGCGTTGCGGGCACGGTGAAGGCGAAGTCGCGCCGCACCGGCTGAAGCGCGGGCGGAGCGTAGGGCGCGCGCATCGGCCCGCCACCACGCTTGGCAGGCATCGCATCAAGGTACAGCTCCGCCGCGACTGCCGCGCCGTCGAGGTCGAATGCTTTCAGCACCCGCGGGTGGAGCGCGCCGAAGCTGGCGAGCACCGTCTTCGGCCCGAGCCGGAGCGTGCCCGACTGGCCGGGATGCCACGCCTCGCCCGCGTCGACCCCTTCGACTTCGCTCAGGACAGGGAACACCTGCAGGTTCTCGACCGGCGCACCCGCCTCGCGCAACAACGCCAGCGCCTCCGCCTTCGCATCGAACGCATCGACCGGCGCGGCCTTGCCCTCGCGCCAGCCGCGCGCGCGCCGTTCGCCCGCGAGCACAAGCCCCAAGGTCGGGCGCTCCGCATCCGTGCGGTAGCGGCGACCGATCTCGAACAGGCGCACGCTCTCCGCCCCGCGCCGCCGGTTGCGCGCCGCGGCGGCGATGAGGCCGGGGAGCAGCGACGGGCGCATCACGCGAAGCTCTTCGCTGATCGGGTTGGCGAGCGTCCATGCGCCGCCGCCGAACGCGTCGGCCTGCGCGGACGATATGAAGCTCCACGTCACCGCCTCGTGCAGCCCACGCGCGGCGGCGGCGCGGCGGACGCGGCGTTCGGTCTTCTGCTCGGGCGTGGCGGTCGGGCGCGCGACGCCGGGCGGGCGCGGGAGCGCGACCGGCGCGACCTTGTCGATCCCTTCGATGCGGATTACCTCCTCGACGAGGTCCGCCGCGCCGTCGATGTCGGGCCGCCAGGTCGGCGCGGTAACCCGCCACTCGCTGGACACCGTGAAGCCGAGCGACTCCAGGATTGCCCGCTGCCGATCGGGCGCGACCGCCAGCCCGCCGAGCGTCTCGGCGAGCGCGGGGTCAAAGGCAAAGTCGCGCGGCGCAACTGGCGGCTCCCCTGCGCGCGTGACCGCGCTCGCCGTCCCGCCGCAATGCTCCATCACCAGCCGGGTCGCGAGCGCGAGCCCGGTGTCGAGAAACGCCGGATTGACTCCGCGCTCGAACCGTTGGCGCGCGTCGCTGGTGAGTTGCAGCTTCTGCCCGGTGCGCGCAATGGCGTCGAGGTCGAAATAGGCGCACTCGATCAGCACGTCCGTCGTGCCCTCGGACACGCCCGACTCCGCGCCGCCCATGATGCCGCCGATGTCATGGACCGCGACGTCGTCCGCAATCACCGTCATGCTCGGGTCAAGCTTGTACGTCCTGCCGTTGAGCGCCTCGACCTGCTCGCCCGCCCGCGCCCGGCGCGCGACCAGCGCGCCGGTGACCTTCGCGCGGTCATAGACGTGGAGCGGTCGCGCGAGGTCGACCGAGAGGAAATTGGTGATGTCGACCAGCGCCGAAATCGGCTTCTGCCCGATCGCGAGGAGGCGGCGGCGCATCCACTCGGGCGACGGACCGTTCGTCACGCCCGTCACCGCCTGCGCGTAGAAAGCCGGGCAGCCCTCCGGGTCGTCGGTGCGCACGTCCGGGCCTTCGCCCGCCCCCTCCGTTCGTGCTGAGCTTGTCGAGGCACCGGCTCCCGCTGCCTGCCCTTCGACAAGCTCAGGGCGAACGGGAGGGAGAAGCGGACCCTCGTCAGTGGCGAAGCGATACACCTCGTCCAGCGGCCTCAGCACCCCCAGCCCCGCCGCCGCCAGGTCGCGCGCGACGCCGCGCACGCCCATGCAGTCGGGGCGGTTGGGCGTGACCGAGATATCGAACACCGGATCGTCGAGCCCCGCCCAGCGCGGGTACGCCTCCCCGACCGGCGCGTCGCCCGGCAGCTCGATGATGCCGTCATGCCCTTCACCGATCTCCAGCTCGCGCGCGGAGCACATCATGCCGTTCGACTCGACCCCGCGGATCGCGGCGACCTTGAGCGTGATGCCCGCCCCCGGGACATAGGCCCCCGGCGGGCCGAACACGCCCACCATCCCGGCGCGCGCGTTGGGCGCGCCGCAGACTACCTGCACCGGGCCGTCGCCCGCGTCGACCGAGAGCACCTGCAGCTTGTCCGCCTGCGGATGCCGCTCGGCGGTGAGCACGCGCGCGACGCGGAACGCTGCGAGGCTAGCGCCCGGATTGTGGACGCCCTCCACTTCCAGCCCGACGCGGGTCAGCGCCTCCGCGATCGCGTCGGCGTCAGCGTCCGTGTCGAGATGCTCCTTAAGCCATCCGAGCGTGAACTTCACGACGACACTCCCCCGCTCAGCGTCGGCACGTCGAGCGCGCTGAAGCCGTAATGCGCGAGCCAGCGCGCGTCGCCGTCGAAGAACGCACGCAGGTCGTCCATCCCGTATTTCAGCATCGCCAGCCGGTCGATCCCGCAACCGAACGCGAAGCCCTGCCATTCGGCGGGGTCATAGCCGCCTGCTTCGAGCACCTTGGGATGCACCATGCCGCTGCCCAGCACCTCCAGCCAGCCGCCCCCGCTGCCGCCGATGATGCGCTTGCCCTTCTCCAGCGTGTAGCCGACATCGACCTCCGCCGAAGGCTCGGTGAACGGGAAATAGCTCGGGCGCAGCCGAAGGACGATGTCGTCGCGCTCGAAAAACGCCTTGAGGAACGTCTCCAGCGTCCATTTCAGATGCCCAAGCGTGATGCCGCGGTCGATCACCAGCCCCTCGATCTGGTGGAACATCGGCGTGTGGGTGGCGTCGCTGTCGGAGCGGTAGGTGCGACCGGGCGCGATGATGCGGAGGGGTTGGTTGCCCCCCGCCGCGAGCATGGCGCGGATTTGAACCGGGGAGGTGTGCGTCCGAAGCAGCATTTTGCGTGCTTGCGGGTCCCCGATGCCAAGATAGCCCTCTTCCTTCTGACCGTGCGTCGGCTCGAAATAGAAAGTATCATGCATCGCCCGCGCCGGATGTGTTTCCGGAATGTTGAGCGCAGTGAAATTGTGCCAGTCGTCCTCGATCTCCGGCCCCGTCGCGACCGCGAAGCCCAAGTCGGCGAAGATCTCCGCCAGCTCGTCCATCACCTGTGACACCGGATGCACGCTCCCGACCGGCCCCGTGTCGGCGGGCAGCGTCATGTCGACGCGCTCGCCCGCCAGCCGAGCATCGAGTGCCGCCGCTTCCAGTGCCGCCCTGCGCGTCGCGATCGCGCCCGACACCGCCTCGCGCAACGCCTGGATGCGCGGCCCCTCGACCAGCCGCTCGTCGGGCGACATCTTGCCGAGCGACTTCAGCAGCGCCGTCACCACCCCCTGCTTGCCGAGCGCATGGACGCGCACCGCCTCCAGCGCATCCAGCCCGACGGTCACCTCGACGGCGGCGAGGAGGTCGCGTTGGAGCTGGGGGAGGTCGATATGGGCGTCGGACATGGTGCCCACCGCCGTAAAGCGGGGACGACGCGGATCAAGCCCCGACCCGATGCTGATTCACAAGCACCCGACCGTCACCCCGCACTTGTTGCGGGGCCCAACCGTCTTCGCGTGCTTACGTCGTAGCGTTCCGCACGGCTGGCCACGGCCTTGCCGCCCTTCGACGGGAAGCACGCTGAGTCGGTTGGACCCGGCACGGTGGCCGGGGTGACGGCATGTTGGCTTCTACCTACCGCACTCGATAAGTCAGCACCCGCCGCTCGCCCGGGGGCACCGTCGCCGTCCAGGTCGGCACGCCGTCCATTTTCACCAGCGGCCCCGCGCCGCTGCGCTCGACTCCGTCGCCCGCGCTCCCAATCGGCAGCTCGACCGTCACCGGCGCAGCGTTTGCGTTGCTGACGGTCAGAACAGACACGCCCTTCTCGGGGACGGCTTGCTCGACCAGCACCTGGCTGCTTTCCCCCGCGGTCAGCCGCACCGTCTCGCCCACCGCCTTGTCATCGATCGCGCCCTCGCCCGTCAGCAACAGGCGCTCGCCGTGCCGCGCGTAGAGCGCGACGCTCCCGGCGGGGAGCGGCAGGCCAAGGCCACCCGCCACCTTGTTGCTTAGCTTGAGCACGATGCGGGTCGGCGTGGGGTCGAGGCGCATTCCCGGGGTAACGTGCAGCCGGTACACCCGCTCGAACCGCACGCGCGGGCGGGCGAGCAGCAGGACCTGCTTCTGCGCGTTCGCGGCCACCGTCACCCGCTCGGGGACGCGGTAAAGCTTGAGATCGCCCAGATCCTCGGGTGGGGGTGGCGGAACAGGTGGTGGCGGCGGCGGCGGCGCGGGCAACATCATCGCCCTCGAAGCTATCGAGAGACTGTCCATCACGACGACATCCTCCGCGTTCAACTTCTGCACTGGCAAGTCGCTCGTGGTCGTCCCGAGCGGGTAGCATTGGAGGCGGAGCGGTGCCGTGTATCTCAGATACCGCGTCTGCTGGTGGTTGAGCCGCCCCGCCACCGCCTGCACCGACGCGCCCGGAAATTCTTGTGCGTTGCCGTTCGCCAGCGTCATCCACGCGAGCAGGTCGAGCGTCCGCCCGTCCGCCGAAACGCGCGCGACATAGCTCGCCGACCAATCGAACTCGCTCGCGAGATAGGACAGCGTCACCCGCGCGGTGACGGGCGCGCGGCTGACCGTCTCGACGCTCAGCACCGGCTTGGCGGACAGGCCATCGGGGAGGCGGGGGTAGCGGACGCTCTCGCCCAGCCCCGAACAGCCGAGCGTCTCGACACCCTCGGCGGTGCGGATCACCACCCCGCCCTCCGTGCCGCTGACCAGTACCGCTTCCTCCTCACGCACACGCCCGCTGAGCCGGTCGGTGCGGTGGAGGGTGACACGCCGCCCCAAGCTGCCGTCGATGAGCGCGGCGGGGGAGAGGAGGCGCGCGTCGCGGTTCTTTTCCACCACCCCGCCGGGCAGCCCGGTGACGATCGCGCTCACCGGCACGATGCCGTCCGCGACCCCCTCGAACCGCAATGTCACCCGCCCGGCGGGCAGCCGCACCGTGCGCGCCTCGGTGATTAGCGCGAAGCCGCCGAGCCAGTGTAGGTCAATCGCGTCCCGCCCGCGGTGAGGCGCGCGGTACACCGTCACCGACACCGCCTCGGGCGCGGGCGAGGTCACCACCTGCCCCGCCGCGGGCGCGGCGACCCACAGCGCCAGCGCGGCGACGTGCATGAGGACACTTCCCACTTTTGTGGCACAACCAGCACCGTTCGTGCTGAGCTTGTCGAAGCACCGGCAGGGGCGCGCCACGGTCGCCCGTCCTTCGACAAGCTCAGGACGAACGGAGTTGACCAATGAACTCGCCCACACGATCGCGCCTCAATACCGCGTGTCGAACGTGGCGGTCAGCGTCGCGGTGCCGTTGGCGGGAACGCTCACCCGCCACACCGCCGTGTCCGCGTCGCGCCGCTCGCCCTTGCTCGACTCGGACGTGATGCGCGTGTCGCTCCACAGCCCCGCCTGGATCACGTCCACCGTCACCGGCGCGGCGCGTGCGTTGGTCAGCGTGTAGCGCATCGCCGTCCGCCAGCGCCCGGTGCCGAGCTTCGTGCGCTCTTCCACCACCGGCTGCACCTTGACGTCGAACGCCTCGCCGGTGGTGAGCGCGATGGAGGAGCCCTGCGGCGTGTGGTCGATATGGCTCTCGCCGGTGAACTGCGCCTGCCCGCGCGCGTCGCGGATGTAGACGCGCACGGTGCCCGCGGGGAGCGCATCGCCGAGGCCGCCGGCGCGCGAATTGGCGAAGCGCAGCACGCTCGACGCGCTCCTGGGCTCGGTCGCGGTGCCCATCCAGTCGTTGCGGAACTCGTAACCTGACGCCGCCACCGCGCCCTTCACATCGAGAAAGCTCACCTGCTTGGTCTGCTTGTCCGCGATGGTGGTTCGTTCGGGGAGTGGGTAGAGATAGAAGTCGCCGAGCTGCTCGCGCGCGGCAGTCTCCGTCCCCGCGCCTCGCAGCGTCGGCGGGCGTTGCGGGCGATAGCGGACCGGGTAGCGCGGGGTATCGTCGTCATCGGCGGACCCGACATTGCCCGCGACCAGCAGGGTGCGCGCGTTGGTGAATGTCGTCCCCGTCTCGTTCCTGAGCGTCACCCAGCCTTGCACGTCGATCGTCCCGGCCTTCTGATCGAACAGCGCGACATAATCGGCGACCCAGCCGAGCTTGCGGCTGAGATAGGACAAGGTCGCCGGCCGCGCCCCCGCCCGCGTGCTCGCCAGCGTCACCGACAGCGTCGGACGCGCGCGCAGCGTCTCGGGCACCCGGTCGAAGATCGCGCGCGCGGGCAGGCCGTCGTCGCGCAGCACCT
>CAXTTU010000137.1:0-8431 GCA_964247225.1 uncultured Sphingomonas sp.
TGCTGTTCGTCGGCGCGATGGGCAAGTCGGCGCAGCTGGGGCTGCACACCTGGCTCCCCGATGCGATGGAAGGGCCGACGCCCGTCTCCGCGCTGATCCACGCGGCGACGATGGTGACGGCGGGTGTGTTCATGGTCTGCCGCCTGTCGCCGATGTTCGTGGCGTCGCCGACCGCGCTGACGGTGGTGCGCTTCGTCGGCGCGGCGACGTGCCTGTTCGCGGCGACGGTCGGGCTGGTGCAGACCGACATCAAGCGCGTGATCGCCTATTCGACCTGCTCGCAGCTTGGCTACATGTTCTTCGCGGCGGGCGTGGGCGCGTTCGGCGCGGCGATGTTCCACCTGTTCACGCACGCGTTCTTCAAGGCGCTGCTGTTCCTCGGCGCGGGATCGGTGATCCACGCGATGCACCATGAGCAGGATATGCGCTATTATGGGGGCCTCTGGCGAAAGGTCCCGATTACGTTCGGCACCATGCTGATGGGGACGCTGGCGATCACCGGGGTCGGCATCCCCGGCGTGTTCGGCCTGCCCGAGGTCGGCTTTGCGGGGTTCCACTCCAAGGACGCGATTATCGAGCTGAGCTATGCGGCGGGGCAGCCGGGGGCGTGGTTCGTCGGCGTGTTCGTCGCGTTGCTGACCAGCTTCTACTCGTGGCGGCTGATGTTCCTGACCTTCTGGGGCACGCCGCGCTGGGCGGCGTCCGAGCACATCCAGCATGCGCTCCACGCGCACGATCACGGGGCTGGGCACGGCGACCCGGGCGCGGAGGGTGGGGGCGCGTCACCGGACGCTCACGCGCCCTCGCAGCAGGACCTGCCCGCGGGTACCGGCGGCTACCATCCTCATGAGAGCCCGTGGGTGATGACGGTGCCGCTGGTGCTGCTCTCGCTCGGCGCTGTGTTCGCGGGTTACGTGTTCCATACCATCTTCATCGGCGGGGCCGCGAATGCGACCTTCTGGCATGGCGCGATCGCGTTCAATCGCGAGCTGATGGCCTCGGTCGAGGACATCCCGTTCTTCGCCAAGGTCGCGACGTTCCTGGTCATGTTGCTGGGGCTGTTCGGTGCGTGGCTCGCCTATCTTCGTCGCCCGTCGCTGCCGGTGTCGACCGCGGCGCAGTGGCATGTCCTGTACGACTGGCTGCTGCACAAATGGTATTTCGACGAGTTGTACCAGCTGCTGTTCGTTCGGCCCGCTTTCGCGATCGGGCGGTTCTTCTGGCATCGCGGCGACGAGAAGACGATCGACCGGTTCGGGCCCAACGGCTCGGCTTGGGTGGTCGAGGTCGGCAGCCGGGTCGCGGGGCGGCTGCAATCGGGATATGTCTATTCCTATGCGTTCGTGATGCTGATCGGCCTGACGGGCGCGGTGACGTGGGCGGTGACGCGGTGAGGGTGGGCGAGTGAACGGTTTTCCCATCCTGTCGCTGATGCTCGCGGTGCCCGCGGTGGCGGCGGTTGCGTGCCTGTTCCTGTCGCCCTCCGCCGCGCGCTGGACCGCGTTGTCGGCGACGGTGATCGATCTCGCGCTCGGCATCATCCTCTGGGGCGCGTACGACATCGGCGGCGCGCGCTGGCAGTTCGTCGAGAACCTGCCGCTGTTCGGCAATTTCGGCTGGAGCCTCGGCATCGACGGCTTCGCGCTGCTGCTGATCATGCTCAGCGTGTTCCTGATGCCGATCTGCATCGGCGCGAGCTGGACCGCGGTGCAGACCCGCGTCCCCGAATATATGGCAGCCTTCCTCGCCACCGAGCTGCTGATGATCGGCACCTTTGCGGCGCAGGACCTGTTCCTGTTCTACGTCTTCTTCGAGGGCGGACTGATCCCGATGTACCTCATCATCGGCATCTGGGGCGGCGCGAACCGGATTTACGCGAGCTACAAGTTTTTTCTCTACACGCTGCTCGGCTCCGTGCTGATGCTGATCGCGATGATCTGGATGGCGCATGCGGGCGGGACGACCAACATCCCCGCGCTGCTCAACCATGATTTCCCCGTCGGCGCACAGCGCTGGCTATGGCTCGCCTTCTTCGCCTCGTTCGCGGTCAAGATGCCGATGTGGCCGGTCCACACCTGGCTCCCCGATGCGCATGTGCAGGCGCCGACGGCGGGGTCGATCATCTTGGCGGGGGTACTGCTCAAGCTTGGCGGCTATGGCTTCCTGCGCTTCTCGCTGCCGATGTTCCCGCAGGCGTCGGGCGAGCTGTTCCCGCTCGTCTTCGTTCTGTCGGCGGTGGCGGTGGTCTATACCAGCCTCGTCGCGCTGGTGCAGCAGGACATGAAGAAGCTGATCGCCTATTCGTCGGTCGCGCACATGGCGATCGTCACCATCGGCCTGTTTGCGTTCAACCGGCAGGGCATCGACGGCGCGATGATCATGATGTTGAGCCACGGCCTGACCTCGGGCGCCTTGTTCCTGTGCGTTGGGCTGATCTATGAGCGGCTGCACACGCGCGAGATCGCGCGGTACGGCGGGCTGTCGATCAACATGCCGCGTTACGCGCTGTTCTTCCTGCTGTTCACGATGGCGTCGATCGGCCTGCCGGGGACGAGCGGGTTCGTGGCGGAGTTCCTGTCGCTGATGGGCACCTATCAGCTGTCGACCTGGACAGCGCTTCTCTGCACGACGGGCATCATCCTCGGCGCGGCGTATATGCTGTATCTGTACCGGCGCGTGGCGTTCGGCGAGATCAAGTCGGACGAGGTGCGCGCGATGCCCGAACTGTCGAGTCGCGAGGTGGCGCTGCTGGTGCCGATCGCGCTCGTGGTGTTGTGGATGGGCGTGTACCCGGAGAGTTTCCTCGCG
Source organism: uncultured Sphingomonas sp. (assembly GCA_964247225.1). Taxonomy (GTDB): domain Bacteria; phylum Pseudomonadota; class Alphaproteobacteria; order Sphingomonadales; family Sphingomonadaceae; genus Sphingomonas. The sequence continues at coordinate 2,809 of CAXTTU010000137.1, forward strand.
CCGATGCGCAAGGACGTGGGCATCCTCGTCGCGCGCGTCGCCCCGGCGCGTCCGGCGAGCGACTCGCGCCCGACCGCGCGCGCCACGGCAGTGGCCGCGCTGGGCGGGGAGGTGCGGCGGTGAGCATGTCGGCATTTTTCATGGAGACGCTGCCCGAGGAGGTCCTCTCCACCGGCGCGTTGCTGCTGATGCTGGTCAGCGCCTGGGGCGGGCAGGCCGCGACGCGCGCGGTGTCCTGGGCGTCGGTCGCGGTGCTCGGCGGAGCCTGCATCGCGTTGCTCGGGCCCGCCTCGTACGGCGGCGACGCCTATGGCGGATTGTATCGCGCGGACGCGTTCGCCGCGTTCGCGAAGGTGCTGATCTTTGGCGCGTCGGCGGTGGCGATCCTGATGGCGCCGGGGTTCTTCGAGCGGACGGCGGGCGACAATCTCCGCCCCGAATACCCGGTGCTGATCCTGCTGTCGGCGGCGGGCATGGGTATGATGGTATCGGCGGGCGACCTGCTGACGCTCTACGTCGGGCTCGAGCTGCAGAGCCTCGCCTCGTATGTGCTCGCCAGCTTCATGCGCCGCGATGCGCGCTCCGCCGAAGCGGGGCTGAAGTATTTCGTGCTGGGCGCGCTGGCGAGCGGCATCCTGCTCTACGGCATCAGCCTCGTGTACGGCTTTACCGGCTCGACATTGTTTACCGAGATCGCGCAAGGCTTTGCGGGCCGGGTCGCGGGCACGACCGGCTTCTACGGGTTGATGTTCGGGCTGGTGTTCGTGTTCGCGGGCATCGCGTTCAAGATGGCCGCCGCGCCGTTCCACATGTGGACGCCCGACGTCTACGAGGGCGCGCCGACGCCGGTTACCGCGCTGTTCGCGTCCGCGCAGAAGGTGGCGGCGGTCGCGCTCGGCGTGCGGGTCGCGCTCGGCGCGATGGCCCCTGCGACGGGCGACTGGCGGCAGATCGTGATCTTCGCCAGCCTTGCCTCGATCATCCTCGGCGCGGTCGCCGCGATCGGGCAGACCAACATCAAGCGGCTGCTCGCCTATTCCTCGATCAACAATGTCGGTTTCGCGATGATCGGGCTGGCGGCCGGGACGCGCGAAGGCGTCGCGGCGGTGATGACCTACCTCGCGATCTACCTCGCGATGACGCTGGGGAGTTTCCTCGTCGTGCTGCAGATGCGCGATGCCGATGGCCAGGCGGTCGAGAGCATCGCCAGCCTGTCGGGCCTGTCGCGGACGCGGCCGGGCCTCGCGCTGATGATGGCAATGTTCATGTTCTCGCTCGCGGGCATCCCGCCGCTGCTGGGGTTCTACCCCAAGCTGGCGGTGTTCCAGGCGGCGACCGATGCGGGGCTGTATGGGCTCGCGGTGGCGGGCGCGGTCGCGTCGGTGATCGGGGCCTATTATTACCTGCGCATGGTCAAGACGATGTATTTCGACGACCCCGCGCCCGCTTTTCAGCGCTCGTCGGGCGGGGTCGAGGGCGGGCTGCTCGTTGCGGCGGCGGTGGCGATCTCGCCGCTCGGCTATCTCGCGCTGCCGTTGCTGACCGGGTGGAGCATGGCCGCGGCGCGGTCGATCCTCTGACAACGATCCGCACCGTCGCGGAGACGGGCTCGACCAATGCCGACATGCTGGCGCTCGCGGCGGCGGGCGCGGAGGAGGGGCTGTGGCTGCGCGCGGAGCGGCAGAGCGCGGGACGTGGGCGGCAGGGGCGTGAGTGGGTTTCGCCGGTCGGCAATCTGTACGCGAGCACGCTGGTACGCTTGCGGGCGGGCGACCCGGCGGTCGCGACGCTGGCGCTAGTCGCGGGGGTGGCGTTGGCCGAAGTTATCGGCGCAACCTTGGCTCATGCCCGGCATGGGGGAGGGCTGGCGTGGGCCGATGCGCCGCGAGCGGCCAGCGACAATGCGGGGGCAGACAGCCTGCATTTGAAGTGGCCGAATGACCTCCTGCTTGCGGGCGCGAAACTGTCGGGCATCCTCCTCGAACGCGCTGGCGACGCGGTGGTGATCGGGTTCGGCGTCAACGTCGCGCACCATCCCGACTTGCCGGCCCGGCCCACGACCAATCTCTCCGCTCATGGTGTCGCGGTCGGCGCGGCCGAGCTGCTCTCCGCGCTCGCAGACCGCTTCGCCGAGCAACTTGGGCGCTGGCGGACCAAGGGACTGGACAGCGTTCGCGAGCGTTGGCTGGCGCTCGCGCATCCGCCGGGCACACCGCTCACCGCGCGGCTGCCCGACGGGACCGCGCTCGACGGCACCTTCGACTCGCTCGCCAGCGACGGCGCGCTGTTGCTCCGCTTGGCGGACGGAAGCCGGCGTGTCATCCACGCGGGCGACGTGTTCTCAGCTTAGAAAGGCCGCCATGCTGCTCGCCATCGACGCCGGCAACACCAACATCGTCTTCGCGCTGATCGAGGCGGGCGCGCTGGCGGATCGCGACGGAGGCGCGACGGACGGCGGACGAATATGCGGTGTGGCTGAGCCAGCTGCTCCAGCTGGAAGGCTATACGAGAGAAGCGGTGACAGGCGTCATCATCGCCACCGTGGTTCCGCGCGCGCTCCACAATCTCCAGACGCTCGCGCGCAAATATTTCAGCGTCGAGCCGATGATCGCGGGCCAGCCTCCGGTCGAGTGGGGCATGGCGCTCGACGTGGATGAGCCCGCCAGCCTCGGCGCGGACCGAGCGGTGACTGCGATCGCCGCGCACCAGCGCCACACGGGCGACCTGATCGTGATCGACTTCGGCACCGCGACCACGATCGACTGGGTCGATTATCGTGGGGCGTACAAGGGCGGCATCATCGCGCCGGGGATCAATCTGTCGCTCGACGCGCTGGTCACCGCCGCCGCCAAGCTGCCGCGGATCGCGATCGAAGCGCCCGCCAGCGCCTCGGTGATCGGGCGCAACACCGTCGACCAGATGCACATCGGCATCTATTGGGGCTATGTCTCGCTGATCGAGGGGCTGACCGCGCGGATGAAAGCGGAGATCGCGCGCCCGGCCAAGGTGATCGCGACCGGCGGGCTGGCGGTGTTGTTCGAGCGGCACACGGGCGTGTTCGACGTGGTCGAGCCCGATCTGACGCTGCAAGGGCTGGCGATCCTCGCGGCGCGTGCCCATATTCCAGACTAGGACAGTGCCGTTCCGGCCATCGTCCGCTCCATTCCACGCCGCCGCGCCCGGCCCTTGGCGCGCACCAGACCCGTCGCGTTCGCGCGGGGGCCTCTCAAAGGACGATAATGACTCCCGGTAACGAACTGCTTTTCTGCGCGCTCGGCGGCTCGGGCGAGATCGGCATGAACGTCAATCTCTATGGCTGCCAGGGCAAATGGGTGATGGTCGATTGCGGCATCACCTTTGCCGACCCGAACTATCCCGGCATCGACGTGATTTTGCCCGACCTCCAGTTCATCGAGGACCGGCGCGAGCAGCTGGTTGGCATCGTGCTGACGCACGGGCACGAGGACCATATCGGCGCGCTGCCGTATCTCGCCGAAGACCTCGGCGTGCCGCTCTACGCGACGCCGTTCACCGCCGGGCTGATCCGCGAGAAGCTCGATGAGGAGCGGCTGGGCGACCGGGTGAAGCTCAAGGTGGTCGACCCGGGCAAGCCGTTCCAGCTCGGGCCATTCGGCTTTCGCTTCGTCGGCATGTCGCACTCGATCCCCGAAGCGAACGCGCTGCTGATCGACACGCCCGCGGGCCGGGTGTTCCATTCGGGCGACTGGAAGCTCGACGCGTCGCCGCTGCTCGGCGCACCCGCGACGGCGCAGCAGCTGACCGCGATCGGCGACGAGGGCATCGACGTGATGCTGTGCGACTCGACCAACGTCTTCAACGCGAACGCGTCCGGCTCGGAAGACGAGGTGCGGCGCGGGCTCGATGAGGTGGTCGCGGCGGCTGAGGGGCGCGTGGTCGTGACCACCTTCGCCTCCAATGCGGCGCGACTGGCGACGCTGGGCGAGGTCGCGCGCGATACGGGGCGGACCTTGTGCGTTGCGGGCCGCTCGCTCGACCGGATCATCCGCGTCGCCAAGGCGACCGGCTATCTGCGCGATCTGCCCGAGACCGTGGACCCGGAGACCGCGATGCGGCTGCCGGCGTCCAAGGTGCTGATCGTCGCGACCGGCGGTCAAGGTGAGGCGCGCGCGGCGCTGGCGCGGATCGCGGAAGGAACGCACCCGATCAAGCTCCACGAGGGCGACACGGTGGTGTTCTCGTCCAAAGAGATCCCGGGCAACGAGGTCGCGATCGGGCGTATCCAGAACAACCTTGCCGGGCGCGGGGTGCGGATCGTCACCGAGCGTCAGGCCAAGGTGCATGTGTCGGGCCATCCCGGTCGCCCCGAGCTGGCGGCGATGTACGGCTTCATCCGGCCCAAGCTGCTCATCCCCGTGCATGGCGAGATGCGTCACATGACCGAACATGCGCGGTTCGCGGTGAGCGAGGGCGTGCCGGAGGCGCTGGTGCAGAGCGATGGCGATATCGTCCGGCTGCTGCCCGGGCCAGCGAAGAAGATCGGCAACGCGCCGGTCGGGCGGCTGGTGCTCGACGGCGACGTGATCCTGCCCGCCGACGGGACCACGGTGAACGAGCGGCGCAAGCTGTCGCTTCACGGGCAGATCTCGGTCGCGGTGGCGGTGGGGCAGGGTGGGCGGATGCTCGGTCGACCACAGCTGCGCGTCCAGGGCGTGCCGGTCGAGGAGGATCGCGAGCCCTTCACCGCCGACGCGGTCGAGGCGGTGGCGGACGCGATGCGTAGCGGCGGGCGCGACCGCAACCGCTTGCGCGAGGACGTGCGGCTGGCGGTGCGCCGTGCGGCGACGCGCTGGACGGGCAAGAAGCCGGTCGTGGACGTGCTGCTGATCGAGGCGTAAGCGCGACCATGCGGTGGACGTCTGCGCTCGCCATCTATGTGCTGTTCTGGGCGATGTCGGTGTTCGTCGTCCTGCCTTTCGGGGTGCGGACGCACGAGGAGGCGGGCGTCGCGCGCGTGCCCGGCCAGGCGGACAGCGCGCCGCACGAGTTCAGCCTGGCGCGGCTGGCGAAACGGGTCACGATCGTGGCGACGATCGCCTTTGCGCTGTTCCAGCTGAATTATCGCTATGGCTGGGTCACCCCGGCGATGTTCACGGGGTTGGCGGACGGCTGAACCGTCCCGCGGCTGTAAAGGGTCGCCCATTCACCGTTCGTGCTGAGCTTGTCGAAGCACGGGCCCAACGCATTGCGGCTGCTCACCCTTCGACAAGCTCAGGGCGAACGGAAGAGAAGCGTACCGGCGCCGGTCAAATCCGCCCTCACCGCAACCGCTCGATCGCCTGTGCGAGCGCGACGTAGAGCTTGCCCATGTCCGACGACAGCAGTGTCACGCTGAGCGCCGAGCCATCGCGTTGGGCGAGGACGGCGCGGAGCATCGCCTCGAAGTCGTGGACGTAGCGGTTGACCTGCTCGCGGAAGCCCGGCTCCGTGCTGTAGAGCCGTGCCACCTCGCCCGCGTCGTCGGCGTTGAGCAGCCGCACCGCGCGCCGGGTGAACACGCCGCGGTCGCCCTTCAGATACGCCGCCCACGCGCTGTCCGCCACCTCGGGCGCGAACGTCTTGGTGATGTCGATCGAGGCGGAGT
>CAXTTU010000138.1:0-8414 GCA_964247225.1 uncultured Sphingomonas sp.
CGCCGCGCATCGCCAGCTTCGTGCTGCCGCTCGGCTATTCGTTCAACCTCGACGGCTCGATGATGTACATGACGTTCGCGTCGCTGTTCATCGCCCACGCCTACGGCATCGCGCTACCGCTCGGGGCGCAGATCACGATGCTGCTGGTGCTGATGGTGACGAGCAAGGGGATTGCGGGGGTGCCGCGCGCGTCGCTGGTGGTGATCGCGGCGACCCTGCCGCTGTTCCACATCCCGGAGGCCGGATTGTTGCTGATCCTCGCGGTTGATCACTTCCTCGACATGGGCCGCTCGGCAACCAACGTCATCGGCAACGCGGTCGCGGCCAGCGTCATCGCGCGGATGGAGGGCCCGCTCGGGCCGGTGCTGGAGGGCGAGCCGGGCGTCGCCGACGCGCTCGCCTTTCCGCGCGAGGCTCAGGCGTAAGCGTAGGGGCCGCCGCGCTCCAGCGCCCGCTGGTACGCCGGACGCGCGTGGACCTTGTCGAGCCACGCGATCGTCGCCGGGCGCGAACTGTCCAGCCCCGCCCGCGCGCGCGCCGCCTCCAGCGGGAAGCTCATGGTCACGTCGGCGGCGGTGAGCTGCTCGCCCGCGAACCAGGGGCGCGTGGCGAGTTCCGACTCGACGTAATCGAAGTGCACGTCGATCATTGGCTGGAACCGCTTCTGCGCGATCTTGCCCAGCAGCGGCACCCGGCTGAGCACCAGCTTGGCGAACAGCACCGTCATCAGCGAAGCCTCCGCGTAGTGAAGCCAGAACCGGTAACGCAGCGCGTCCTCGCGCCCTGGCGGCGGGCCGAGCCGACCGTCTGCCTTGTCCACCAGATATTCCACGATTGCCCCCGTTTCGGCGACCACCGTCCCGCTATCCTCGATCACCGGCGACTTGCCGAGCGGGTGCACGCGTTTCAGCTCGGGCGGGGCAAGCATCGTGACTGGGTTCCGCTCGTACCGCTTCACCTCATACGGGAGCCCGAGCTCTTCGAGCAGCCACAGCACCCGCTGCGAGCGCGAGTTTTCGAGATGATGGACGGTGATGGTCATGGCGGTCTCCTGTCGGCTGCGGCGAGCGGAAGGAGAATGGCGCGCCCGGAACGATTCGAACGTCCGACCCTCAGATTCGTAGGATTACACAATGTCGAACGTCTTGATCGGGATTATAGAGTACGCTCTTGCTCAGCATGGATGCAAGCGGATTGTCGAGAGAGGCAAGCCACTTAGCTGATCCGGCACTTCTACCCATCTTGACCGACTTGTACCTCTCTACTGCTCATCATCCTATCCAAGGCTTATCCGAAGCATACCGTCCGTCAGACCGGCTCAAGCGCAAACCGTCGTTCGAACAGGTTGTCAAGTCTCAGGCTACTATTCCGATCCGATCGACGATGTTCAATGTCGTCGTTCGAATAAACCGTCATCCGCACTGGACAGACATGGACGGCGGTCTGGCGCTATTCTTACCGCACGCGCATGTAGTCTGCTCCACCAAGGAGCGACCCAGATGCCAAGCCGCACCGGCATGCCCACCAAGATCACCCGCAAGAACCTGAACATCCTGCCGAACACGCCGGCCTCGGCCAGCAAGATCTGGATCTGGGACGACGAGATCACCTGCTTCGGAGCCTACAAGAACTCCAAGGGCCGCGTCACCTTCGCGTTCCAATACCGCATGCCCGGAGACGCCGACCGCAGGATCAGGAACAAGCTGCTCGGCCACCTCGGCGAGGTCACGGTGGAGCAGGCCCGCGCGCACGCCGCAGAGCTCGCCGCCCTGCGACGGCGCGGCATCGATCCGGTCGGGGAGGAGCGCAGGCTCAAGGCGGAAGCGGAGGCCGCCACCGCTCTGATCCTCTCGAACTACGCCGAGGACTTCCTCAGGCGTCGCGCCGCCAAGGGCGAGCCCTACGACCGACCCAAGATCAAGATCGTCCGCAAGGACATCGTCGGGCACCTCGGGGACAAGCGCATCGACCAGATCACGGTCGAGGACGTCGAGGACTTCGGCGACGCCATGTTCGCGCGCGCGGAGTCGGCGAAGCGGATGGGCTGGACCTACCTGCAGACCATCCTCAACGACGCCAAGCGTCGAGGCAAGATCGTGCACAACGTCATGGACCAAGTCGACATCCCGGAGGCGGGGGAGCGCGACCGCGTGCTCACCGCCTACGAGATCAAGCGCTTCCTCGAGGGCGCCGCGGACATCGGCGACTGCCGTGGCGACATCTACGAACTCATCATCAGGCTCAACAAGCGCAAGCAGGAGATCGCCAGCATGCGCTGGGAGGAACTCGACCTCCCCAAGGAGGAGTGGAAACTGCCGAGGAACCGGGCGAAGGACGAGAAACCGCACCTCGTCCTCCTGCCCCGGCAGGCGATCGAGATCATCGAGCGCCAGCAGCCCGACCCGAAGCTCAGGAAGGGATTCGTCTTCACCCTCAACGGCGGCCGGACATCCCCTTCGATCGACACGCAGATGAAGGAGCGGCTGGACGCCAACATCCATCGTCGACAGGAGTTCGCCGAGGCCGCCGGTGCCGATCCCCACGTTTTCGAGCACTTCACCGTGCACGATGGTCGAACGGGCGTGAGCACCCTGCTCCAGCAGAAGCCGTTCCGGGCGAGCAAGGACCTCATCGACGTCACCCTGCTCCACGCGGGCGGCACGCCGATCGCCGACATCTACGCGCGCTACGAGTTGGAGACCGAGGCACAGGAGCTGCTCCAGCAGTGGAACGACTGGCTGGACGCGTTCATGGCCGAGCCCGACGCTTTCCCGGGCGGTCGCGACCTGCCCCGCATGAAGCCGATCGAGGTCGAACGGCGCGTCGACGTGTTCCGCAAGGGCTGGGCGGAGCGGGCCCACCAGGTCGCCGCACGCGAACGCCGCGAGGCGGAGGCACCGGCCGTCGAGGGCCCGCCCCGCGGACGCAAGGCCCGCGAGAAGCAGGCATACAGGAAGCGCAAGCAGGAGGAGCGTAACGCCGTGTGAGCGAAGAGGTGGAAGATGGGGGTTCAGCAGATCGCAACCGGGTGCGCACGGCTTGAGCCGGCGCACCTCTACATGGGCGCGGCCACCACGCCGGTGATGCTGGCGCTGGTGGTCGCGGCTGCGACCGCGCTGACCGGCGCCGTACTCATGGCGCACGCGAGCACCCCGAAACGGCTCCGGTCCGCCGTGGCGGCGACCGCCACAGGCCTCCTGACGATGGCGGTCCTGTTCGGCGCCGTGCTGACGGTGCGATGACCGTCCGGGACGGTCACCTCCGGGGTGACAGGGTCAGCACCGTCGCGAGGAGCGAGACGGGCAGCGCGACCGAGTTCGCCACCGCCGCCACGTCCGCCGCCGCGTGCAACCGATCGGACGCGCCGATCGAGAAGACCCATTCGGCAATGAGAACACAAAGCGCGTAAACGGTCGCGATCGCCGCGATCGCCGCCTTCTGCCTGCGATCCATGCCTCAGATCTCCCCTTCGAGACCGGCATGACCCACCCGTCGTCAACAATCCCCTAAGCATCTGCGAGCTGGCCCGCGCGAGAGCGAGGTCGATATGAAACTTCCGAAGCCGTACCGGTCCCGGCCCTTCTACCCGCACATCGTGCATCGTGGATCGGACCACGACCGTCGCTTCGACCTGCAGGTCAGCAACCGGCCGCTGTCGGAGACGGACCGGCGCGCCGCCTACGCCGTCGCGTGCGAAGGCGCGGTGGCGACCGACGGCACGGTGACCCAGACCGGCAGGGCCGCGGTGGTCCGCGCGCTCCAGGAGCGCATCCATCCGACCTCCGAGGTGTGCGTCGTCTGGGGACCGCGCTCCTGCACCTTCGTGACGCGGGACGGCACGATCGACGGCGACGATCCCCCCATCGGCGTTCCAAGGGACGTGGCGGCGATGACCGGCGCGTCGGCCCCGATCGTCAACGGCGCCTGGCTGCCCCTCCCTTCCGGATGCCGCGCGAGCCACCTGTTCCTCCGCCGGCTCTGCGCCGATCGCGTCGAGATCTCGACCGCCGCACCGATGCGCCTCGCCATCTGGGACGATCCCGTCCGCGACGACGAGATCGACCCGTTCGCCGACTGCTACGACGAGAACGGCGACTTCCGGCGCCCGCGGGTCCTGATGGGCGTCGAGACGACCGGGGTGGAGGGTTCAGAGGTACTCGGTCCGGTCCAGCCCGATGGCGAGGGGCGGCGGGTGGTGAGCCCATGGCCGTCGTCGGTCCGGAAGGCCTGCCTGGAGCTCGCCGGCCGGCCCCTTCCCGCCGACCTCGTCGCGCGTGCGTGGCGATCGGTCGAGAAGCGCCACGACGAGCGATACCTGTGGTCGGCGCGTCGCGCCGACTGACCCCTCGCAGCCGCCCGCGCTTGCACCAGCCCCGGTCAGGGTGCGAACATGCGGGCGAGTTCGACCGGACGGACCGGAACGCACCCGAGGAGCGGCCGTGGGCAAGGATTCCGATCCCCTGGACCTGGACTGGTCGCGCCACGTCGTGGATCGCGACGCGCGCGAGTACGGCGACGGCGTCTTCCTGGCGGAGGCGGCCGCCCGCGTCGGCGAGGCGATGATCGAATACTGGAACGGCGACGAGGCCGCCGTGCTGGCCGATCCCGACAGGCCCGACCCGATCGAGCTGCCCCGCGGGGATCTCGCCTTCGACGCACGCGGGAAGCCGATACCCGAAGTCCATGCGGCGTGGAGCGGAACGGTGCGTCGCGTACTGAGTCCGGCGGCATGGGCGGACCGCGAGCTGCGATCCTCCGACCCCGATCGCTGGATCACGACGCACGTCCCGGATCCGACCGGCGGGCCGCCGATCCCGGCGAACGCGCTGCGCGCGCGCAACGGCGAGGACGCTGCGGACGCCATCACGCCCGCCAACTGGGACGGCGCCTACGTCGACACCGTCGTGGAGCACGGTCTGCGCCGGGCCGCTGCGGTCAAGATGGCCGTGGTGGCGAGAACCATCGTGGAACTGGCGCTCGCCGGCGCGATCACGATGTCGGCGCGCCCGCTGCTGCACGGACCCACCCACGGCATCGACGGGTCGATCTGGGAGGGGGCGCCGGAGTTCTGGCTGCGGCGCTTCGCCTCGTGCGGCTTCAACGCCGCCGCACCCCACGACGCGTCGGCCCCGATCGACCATCTGCTGTTCGTCGGCGAAGCGGGCTTCGATGCCGCCGTGGCGGAATACGCGGCCTCGAGGCGCATCACCGTCGAGAGCCTCGTCGATCGGGTCTGGACCAAGGCCGATGCCGTTCCGCCGCGAAGGGAACCACTCGTCGCGGACAAGGGCCTCATCTTCAGGTACCTTCGCTACGAACTGTCGATCGGCGACCGCTCAAACTGGCGAAGCGTCGATCTCGAAGTCGTCGTCGGAGCGACATTCGGCGAGGACAAGGAGCGCCTGGTGCCCGCCGTAAGGGATCTGCTGCTGCGCGAACCCAGGTTCGCCTTCCTGAGATCCTCGGGACAACCCGAGAAGCGGGACCGTCCGAGCCTTGTGGGCTGGCTGAACAAGCCGCAGTTCGGCACGCCGGCCTTCGACGCGCTGCTCGAGCGCATATACCGCCAATAGCCGGTCGATACTCCGGAAGTATCCCGATACTTCGAGCGAGTATCGGGCGGCAAACGGCGGCCGCTCCCTAATTCTTCCGCTGCGACGGGCGTAGTGTCCCCTTGCCCGCTCAAGAAGCCGGCAGAAGGGAGAACACCACGCCATGAACCACGAGACCGAGGACCGTCAGGTCGACGTCGAGGAGGCCGCGCGCATCCTCAACTGCAAGCGCAACACCTTGGACAAGGCGCGCGTGTACGGTGGCGCGTTCGCGATCCGGTACGCGAAGGTCGGTCGCCGCGTGACCTACAGCACGCGCGACCTCCACCAGCACCTGCGCCTCAACACCATCGAGAACACGTCGCAGCGCGCCGGCGCCTGATCGGCAGCGGCACCGCCCGCGGACGCGGGCCAACCCCAAACGACACGAGGTCACACCATGTCCCACCACTGTTCGGGGCCGCTCGTCGCGGCCCCGGCGCTCCTCACGTGCGCCCAGATCACCATCGTCCTCACCGCCGCCAAGCGCGTGCGGCACCCGGTCGCCAGCGCGACCGAACTCGCCATCCTCGCGCCGGGCGTCGCGCCCGCCCTGCCCGCCTGCTGGGTCGACCGGATCGACTGGGAGCGGGGCTGCGTGACGCTGCCCGGCCCGCACGACTGGACCAGCGTGGCGCTCGGCAAGCGCTCGATGGAGCTGGTGAAGCGGCTCGTCAACGGCCGGACCACGGGTCAGCTCCTGGTCGACGACCACGGCGATCCCGTCACGATGGACGACGACACCTCGGACTACGCGGTCGAGATCCTCGGTCGGGCGGATCCCCGTTGCACCCGCTTCGCCTGGTCCCTCGAATCGCTGCGCACGAGCGCGTTCGTCAACATGGCGATGGGCGGCGTCTCCGAACAGCTGCTGCTGTCGTCGGGTGGGTTCCAGCCGCCCGGATCGTGCCCGCGCCTCGTCCGCCACGGTCAGACGTGGGTCGGCGAATACTGGGAGTACCTCCTCGACCTCAACGAGCGCGCCGTCGTCGCCCTGAAGTTCATCTCCAGGATCGCAGGAGGCAGGATCGACGCGTCCTTCGCGACCTTCACGCTGGCGGACCCGGCCTCGTGAGCGGCGCCGCGCCGCTCCGCCCCTCCATGGCCGACGTGCGCAAGCTCCTCCATGCCGCGCGCGGCATGGAGGACGCCTGGGGCGCCATGCTCGAGCTCTGCCTCATCACCCTCGGGCTGCCCTGGGAGATCGCGGCCATCGACCTGGAACGCATCGACTGGGGGCGCGGCACGGTCCCGGTGCCCGCACGTGGCGGGGTCGAACGCATCCTCGCGCTCTCCCACGAGGCGCAGCGGGCGGTACTGCGCATCTGCGGCTCGGCGGGCGGACACGGCCAGGTGGTGACCGCCGGACGCGGGCCTCGCATGAGGGCGCCGCTGTTCAGGCTCGACCGGCTGCTGGACCGGCTGGCGGAGGCGGCACCCGACACCATCGATCTTCCCGAATGGAACTTCCACGGCGTCCGGGCGACGGCGGCGATCGAGCTGGCGACGGCGGGCGCGGGCGCGCCGGAGATCGACGCGGTGATCGGCCGGCAGCCGCCGAACGGGGGGCGTGCGCTCCGCCGCGGTCCCGCGTGCGCCACGACGGCGACCGTCGGCGTCGCCGGGCGCGGCAGGCCCGGCAGGCGGGTCGTCCTGCGCGGGAGCGTCGAGCTGGCGACCACCGGCGCGGAAAGGTGGAGCCGCATCCTGCGGTCGGCATCGGAGACGGCCCGATGACCGGCCCCTCGCGATCGCCGGCGCATCCGGCCGACAACACGCTCGACGAGCTGCGCGTCCTGCTCCGGGCCTCGCTGATGACCGGCGGCGTCGGCGTCGCCCTGCAGCTCTGCATACTGGCGGGGCTGCGACCGGGCGAGGCGGTCGGCGCGAAGCTCGAGGACGTCGACTGGCGTCACGGCGTGCTGAACCTCCCCATGATGGTCGACGCCAGCGGCGAGCGGGTCGCCTCCGGGTGCGTCGCCCTCTCCTACACCGCGCAGGCGACGATCCTGCGGGCGGCGGGCGGCATCGCCGGCTCCGGCCAGATCCTCACGGGCGGCATGGGCGTTCCCATCTCGGTCCGCGAGCTACGGACGGATCTCGTCCGCCGGTTACTGGAGGCGGCAGAGCTCGAGGCGAAGCGCGTCGCGTGGGACTGGCGCACGGTGCGGAACGGCACCGGCCAGGCCCTGCGCATGGACGGCTTCGGACCGGACGCCGTCAGCGCTTTCCTCGGCCGCACGTCCGGCCCGATCCGGTCGCGGGTCGGCGCGGTTCCGCCCGACCTCGCCTCGAGGTCCGCGATGGTCAACCGGTGGGCGCGGCTGCTGCTCCCGCCCGCCGACTAGCGCCCCGACGCGATGACGTCGGGGCGCCCGCCCCGCGCGAAGCGCGGGAGACTGCGATGAAAGGCGGTGAAGCACGTGGGCCGAAGAAAGTGGCCCAGCTTCATCCGCGAGGCGACGAATGACGGGAGCATCGACCATGACGACGAGCGTCATACCGAGGGAGTTCAAGACGGCCGAAGGCCGCATCGACGTGGACAAGCTGAAGCAGCGGGTCGGCCTCGCCGACCTCGCCGGGCGGCTGACCCCGCTCAAGCCGGCCGGCGCCGGAAGGAGGAAGGGCCTGTGCCCGTTCCACCACGAGCGCACACCGTCCTTCTTCGTCGACGACGGCAAGGGCCTGTGGCACTGCTTCGGGTGCGGTCGCGGAGGCGATTCCATCGCCCTGCTCGTGGCGGCCGGCGCCGAAGGCTTCATCGACGCCTGCGGCCGCCTCGCCGACGCGGGCGGCGTCGTCCCGGCCGCCCCGGCCCGGACC
>CAXTTU010000139.1:0-8405 GCA_964247225.1 uncultured Sphingomonas sp.
CAGGGGAAGCCTGCTGCGCGCTCACCGACGCGGCAATCGCGAGTCCCAGCCAGCCGAACCGTCGTGCCCGCATCGTCGCGCTCCCCTGCCTCGGCACGACAATGCCGTGCGGTGCGCGGGGGCGCAACCGGCGGGTCAGCGCATGACGAACACGCCGCGATAGTCCTTGCCCGCGTCGCCCAACACCGTGCTGGAGAACTCGAACGTGCCGCCCGGCCGGGACAGCGGCGCGCGCAGGTGGACGATCGCGCTCTCGCCGGGCCTCAGCGAGATGCGCCCGTCGCGCGTCCAGCCTTCATCCTCGGGCGCGACTGCGGCCAGGCGGAAGAACGCCTTCTGCTCGAGATTATGCCCCTTGGACGAGCGGTTGACGACGCGGAGCACATAGGGCGCGCCCCGGCGCAGGACGGCGTGCGCGGGCAGAAAGCCGTCATCGGTCATCACGATGTCGATCGGCTGCGGCAGCGGGCGCGCGTACCGATAGCCCTGCGCCTGCGAGGGCGCAGACAGCGCCAGCGTGGCGAGGACGGCGGCGGAGATGACGGCTTTCATGCGGGCTCCCTTGGCGGCGATGCGCCGGGGCAATCGCGGGAGCGGGCGGTTCGGTTCCCCGCGATCTCGAGGGACGGCACCTCGCATCGGCTTGCGACCTCGGAGCGGGTCCGGTCCACGCGGACGCAAAAGGGCCGGGCGATCCGCTCGCCCGACCCTCAATGCGTCCACTAACGTACGATGCAGCCTCACCCCGTTCGCCCTGAGCTTGTCGAAGGGCAGGCAACCGTGGTGCGCGTTGCCGGTGCTTCGACAAGCTCAGCACGAACGGGGAAAAGACTACCAATCAGCGAGAGGCGTTATGCCGCCGCCTGCATTGGGAGAGCAGCCTTCGCCTGCTGCACGATCGCGGTGAACGCCGCTTCCTCGTGCATCGCGATGTCGGCCAGCACCTTGCGGTCGAGTTCGACGCCCGCGAGCTTCAGCCCGTGCATGAACTGCGAATACGTCAGCCCTTCCGCGCGGACGCCCGCGTTGATCCGCTGAATCCACAGGCCGCGGAAGGTGCGCTTCTTCACCTTGCGGTCGCGATAGGCATATTGCCCCGCCTTTTCCACCGCCTGCCGCGCGACGCGGATCGTGTTCTTGCGGCGGCCGCGATAGCCCTTGGCCTGTTCGAGGATGTTCTTGTGCTTGGCGTGGGTGGTTACACCCCGTTTGACGCGTGCCATATCTTAGCTCCTCAACCCAGACCGTAGGGGGCCCAGGCCTTCACCGCGGCGGTGTCGGCCTTGGCGAGCACCTTGGTGCCGCGATTCTGGCGGATATACTTGCCGTTGTGATGCAACAGCCGGTGGCGCTTGCCCGCGACGCCATGCTTGAGCATGCCCGTCGCGGTGAGCTTGAAGCGTTTCTTGACGCCGCTCTTGGTCTTGAGCTTGGGCATTTTGGTCTCCTTTAACCCCGCGAAACGGAACCGCCGCGGCAGCCCACACTGGCCGGGCGGTTCTCCACTTGCTTTCGCGGAAAGCGCAGGCGCATAGTCGGGCCGCGCCGTTTTGGCAACCGGCGGCGCGTGTAGAGCGTAAGGGGAGAGATGAGCGCCACCGCCCGGTCCCGCGCGCCCGCGCTCGCTCCCGCGACCCTGCTCGCGCTGCTGTCGACGCTGATCGGGCTCGTGGTCCTCGCCTGGGCGGTGTTGTTCGTCACCAAGGGGCGGTTCCTTCGCCCCACCTTCGAGCGGCTCGCGGGCCACGCGCTCGAACGGCGGGTCAGCGTCGGCGGCCCGTTCGAGTTCTACTTCGCGCCGTTCCGCCTCCATGTCCGCGCCGACGGCTTACGGATTAGCAACCCCGGCTACACCACCCGTCCCGACCTGTTTCGCGCCGACCATCTGGAGGCGGAGATCGCGCCGCTGTCGCTGATCTGGGGTCGCCGTCGCTTGCACTGGCTAGAGCTCACCAACGGCGCGGGCGACCTCGAATGGAGCCCCGACCACCGGACGAACAGCTGGACCTTCGGCACGCCCAAGCCGGACAGCAAACCCTTCGTCTTCCCCGTGATCGACCGCGCCACCGTGGAGGGCACGACCGTCCGCTATCGCGACCCGTCGATGCCGCTGGTCGCCGACATCAAGCTCGACACGATCCGCTCGTCTGCCGCGCGGATCGGCGGCGATGTGCGGTTCAGCGGCGGGGGGACGGTGCGGCGGACGCCATTCACCACCTCGGGCGCGCTGCTCTCGCCCAACGAGACGGTGGGGCGTGGCAGGAACCAGCTGACGCTCGTCGCGGACGCCGCGCACAATCACCTGACCGTCGACGGCACGCTGCCCAGCCTCGCCGATGTCGAGCGCGTCCCGCTCGCCGTCACCGCGCGCGGGCGCAACATGGCCGAGCTGCTCGGCATCATCGGCGTCGCGATCCCGCTGACGCGCGACTACCACCTCCGCGCGCAGTTGATAAAGGACGGCGACGACTATGCTTTCACCCGGATGCGCGGGACGTTCGGCGACAGCGACGTGGCCGGGCGGCTGACGGTGAGCAACGGCAAGCGGGTGCATCTCGCCTCGTCGCTCTCCACCCGCACGCTCGACATCGTCGATGCCGCGCCGTTCATCGGCTTCGACCCCGACATCGTCCAGGCGAGCGGCGCGGTCGCGGCGGCGCGCGCGACGGGCGCGGCGCCCGAGCGCATCCTCCCCGACGCCGCGCTCCCGGTCGAGACGATGCGCGCATTCGACGCGGACCTGCACTGGACGATTCAGAGGGTGCGCTCGCGCAACCTGCCCGTGTCGGACATCGACATGACGCTGAGCCTCGACCGCGGGCGGCTGTCGCTGTCACCGCTCAGCTTCGCGATGGCGCGCGGGCATGTGTCGTCCGACCTCGTCTTCGACACGCGCGCGCGCCCGGCGGCGGACAGCTATGACATCCGCCTGTCGCCCACCCCGCTGGGCAGATTGCTCGCGGGCTATGGCGTCGCCGAGTCGGGGACGACCGGCGTGGTCAAGGGCCGCATCCAGCTCGCCGGGCGCGGCGACACGATCCACCAATCGCTCGCCACCGCGCACGGGCGGATGGCGTTCATCCTGCCGCAAGGGAGCTTCTCCGTCCGCGACGTCCAGCTGTCCGAGCTCGACCTCGGCGTGTTCGCGCAGCGGATGTTCCAGAAGCAGCTCAAGGAGCCGGTGGCGATCAACTGCGGGCTGATCGCGTTCAGCGTGCGGAACGGCGTGGCCGCAGCGGACCCGATCCTGATCGACACGGCGAAGAACGTGATGACCGGCCGCGGCGGCTTTTCGTTCAGGAACGAGACGCTCGACCTCGCCTTTCGCGCCGACGCCAAGAAGTTCAGCCTGTTTTCCGGCCAGTCGCCGGTCGGCATCAACGGCTATTTCGCCAAGCCGGGGATCCAGGTCATCAGCAAGCAGCTGCTCGCGCGGGCGGGCGTGGGGCTAGGCCTCGCGGCGATCATCGCGCCCCCGGCGGCCTTGCTCGCCTTCGTCGACCCGGGCGACGCCAAGGCGGCGGCGTGCGGCCCGGTGCTGGCTGGGGCGAGCGCATCGGCGCAGCGCGACACCAAGGGGCGGCCACGCCAGGATGTGGGGAGCGGCACAACGGCGAAGACCGGTGCCTCCGCCACCGACAAGCCGAAGCGCCATAAGTTCTTGGGAATCTTCTGAGCGGTTTGGCCGGATCGGCTCCGGCCCGAACGGCTGCCCTACACCAGTTCCGGCAACGCACGATGCGCGAGCAGCTCCACCGTCGCGGAGCGGGTCAGTCCGAGCCGCTGTGCGGCGGCGTCGATTGCGGCCAGCACGCCCGCGTCGAGCGACAGGTTGGCGCGCACCGGACGCCCCGCTTCGCGTACGAGCACCACACTCGCCATGACGGCCCCGTCGGCGAGCGCCCGGGCGAAGTCAGGATCGCCCCGCAGCGCGTCGGGTGTGCTCGGGGCCGGAGCCCGTCCCCCCTGCGCCTCCACGCCCTGCGTCCAATCGCGCACCGCTTCGCCCGCGTTGGCGAGCGCTTCTTCGATGGTGTCGCCCATGGCAGCGCAACCGGGCAGGTCGGGAAAGGCCACCCCGAACCCGCCCGGCTCGCCGTCAATCAGAACGGTGTAGCGCATGTGCTTGCTCCCTAGCTGGCCCAGCCCGCCGCCCGCGCGATCGACCGCGCGACACCGGGCGTCAGCGTCCGATGACGAGGCACGATCACGAACGCTTCCGGCTTGTCCGGATGGGTGAAACGGTCGTGCTTGCCGCCGCCCAGATTGGACCAGCCCTCCGCTTCCAACCGGGCCACGATCTGGCGGCGGCTCGTTTCCATGCGCAATTCTATGCGCACACCATCGCAATCGCAAGCGACTTGCCTGTCTCTCAGATTAGGAGAGTCGGTAGGCCAGCGCCTCCACCGCCCCCTCGACCCGCGCCGGATCGCCGACCGCGAGCACATCGCCTGCGCTGGCGGCGGTGAGCGGCTCGCCCGCCCAGTCGCACATGCGCCCGCCCGCGCCTTCCACCACCGGGACGAGCGCGGCGAAATCGTGCAGCTTCAATCCGCTCTCGCACACGAGGTCGAGATGCCCGCTCGCGAGCAGCGCGTAATTGTAGCAGTCACCCCCGTAGAGCGGCCCCGCGCGCCCCGCCGCCGCCGCCGCCGCGACCAGCCGCAGGTAGCGCTCCGCTGCCTCGTCGCTGAAATAATGCGGGCTGGACGTGGCAAGCGCCGCGCGCGCCAGCTCGGCGCAAGGCCGGGTGTGGACCACGGCCCCGTTGAGCGTCGTCGCGCGCCCCGTTACGCCCAGCCAGCGCTCGCGCTGCACCGGTTGGTCGATGACGCCCAGCACCGGCCAGCCATCCTCGACCAGCGCGATCAGCGTCCCGAAAATCGCGCGCCCGGCGGTAAAGCTGTGCGTCCCGTCAATGGGGTCGAGCACCCATTGTCGCCCGGTCACCCCCTCCTTGGTGCCGTATTCCTCGCCCACCACCCCGTCGCCGGGCGCTTCCGCGTCGAGCAGCCGCCGCATACATGCCTCCGCCTCGCGATCCGCGACGGTGACGGGGGACTGGTCCGCCTTCAGCTCTACCGCGTCGAGGCGGCGGAACCAGGGCCGGATCGCCGCTCCCGCCGCGTCGGCAAGGCGGTGCGCGAGGTCGATGTCACGTTGGTGGACGGGCATGGCGCCCGCCTATCGCGCAAGGTTCCTTGGTGCTAGACGTACATCAACGTCTTCCGTTCGTGCTGAGCGACGTCGAAGCACAGGCGAAGGGCACGGCGCAGGCCCGTCCTTCGACTTCGCTCAGGACGAACGGTGATGCAGTTCACACCCGGAGACCTCCCATGCGCCTCGCCCCGCTCGCCGCCGCTCTCGCGCTCATCGCCGCGCCCGCCTTCGCCACGCTCACGCCAGGCACCAAGGCACCCGACTTCTCCACCCGCGGCGCGATCGCGGGCAAGGTCATCTCCGTCCACCTCGCGGACGAGCTCAAGCGCGGGCCGGTGGTGCTCTACTTCTTCCCCGCCGCGTTCACCGGCGGCTGCAACGCGGAGGCGCATGCCTTTGCCGAGGCGATGGATGATTTCCATAAGGCGGGCGCGACGGTGATCGGCGTGACGGCGGGCAATGTCGACAAACTGGAAGCCTTTTCCAGCGAGAAGTGCGCGGGCAGGTTCGCGGTCGCCGCCGCGACCCCGGCAATGGTGAAGGGCTATGACGTGTCGCTGGGCCGCACGACGCCGCTGGGCGACATTACCAGCCGCACCAGCTATGTCATTGGGCGCGACGGCCGCGTCAGCTTCGTTCATTCGGACATGAACCCCGCCGAGCATGTCGCGCTGACGCTCGCCGCGGTCCGCAAGCTGGGGCAACACTGATCCAGATCACCTTTTATTGACGCTTGCGCGTTAGCACCTGTTGGCCGGAAAACGGAGCGGGGGCGCGCGGGGCAGTGATGTTCGGGCTGAAGGCACGGGGCGAGGCGGCGGCGGGAGACGATCTCTACCGCCGCATCGGCGCATTCCTTGCCCGCCACGCGCTCAGCCCCGATCCGGCGCACTATGCTTTCGCCTGGAAGGTGGTGTGCGACGAGGAAGCACCGCTCGCGCGCGCGGTGGCGGCGCTGACCGAAGACGGGGTGCGGCTGTCGCGCGCCGACATCGAGCGGCTCGGCGGCAAGGTGAGCGAGGGCGGCGCGCCGCTGCGCATCGCGGACGACGCGCCCGATCCGGGCGCTGAGCTGGTCGAGCGGACACAGGCGCAGGTCGAGCGCTTCGCCGAGACGATGCGACTGGTCCATGACGAGACGCGCGGTTTCGGTCGCGACCTCGCCGCCAGCGCGGAGACGATGCGTAGCGGCGGCGCGCTTGGGCCGGGCGAGGTGGCGCGGATGGCGAGTGCGATGCTCGAACGCGTCCGCGCCACCGAGCAACGGCTGGAGGAGGCGACACGCGAGACCGACGAGTTGCGCGCCAAGCTGGCGGAGGCGCAAGGCTCGGCACGGCGGGACCCGCTCACGGAACTGCCTAACCGCCGCGCGCTGGAGGAGGCGTTCGCCGCGGTGCCCGCGGGCAAGCCGGTATGTCTGGCGGTGTGCGACGTCGACCGGTTCAAGGGCGTCAACGACCGGTTCGGCCACGCGGTCGGCGACCGGGTGCTGAAAGCGATCGGCCAGGCGCTGGCGACGGCGTGCGCGGGCCACCTCGTCGCACGCTATGGCGGCGAGGAGTTCGCCATATTGTTCAGCGGGCTCGACCTTGCCGAAGCGTGCGAGCTGCTCGATGACGCGCGCGCGGCGGTGGGCGCGCGCCGCTTCCGGCTCCGCGAAACGGACGCGTCGGTGGGCGCGATCACGTTTTCCGCCGGGGTCGGCGCGGTGGGGCCGGGCGAGCGGTTCGACGCCGCCTTCGCCCGCGCCGACCGCGCGCTCTACCGCGCCAAGGCCGACGGGCGCGACCGGGTAGTCTGCGCCGCCTAGGCGGTCGCCGTCGCTCCGGTCGGCGCATCGACCGCGGGCACCGGCCCCCGCGCGTAGAGCCCGGTCAGGAGCCCCGCCGCGACGACCTGCCCGCTCATCGCGCGGACCAGCGCGGCGCGGTCGGGGTTCGCGCCCGGGTCACCCGCGCCGGGGCCGAGTGCGAACAGCTGGAACACATAACGGTGCTCGCCATGCCCGGTCGGCGGGTCGGGCGGGAGCCAGCCCTGATGCCGGAACGACGCGCGGCCGACCTCGCGCGCATCGGGCGCGTCGGGGCCCAGCGCGCCCTCCTCCAGCCGCCCCGCATCTGGCGCGAGGCCCCATACGACCGCATGGACCAGCGGCTGCGGCGCGGGCGCGTCCGGGTCCTCGACCAACAGCGCGAGACTGGCCGCGCCAGCGGGCACGCCGCTCCACACCAAAGGCGGCGAGATGCCCGGGCCGTCCTCGGTGAACCGCTCGGGCAGCCGCGCGCCGTCCGCGAAGGCGGGGCTCATCAACTGAAGTGACACGGGCGCGGCGAGCTCGGCGTGAGTGATCGCCAACTTCTCCGCCCCCGCGCGCACCCCCCGCAGCGCCGCGCCCAGCCAGCCGGGTATGTGTTCGAGCATCGATGCGTCCTCCTGACGCGCGCATAACGCTTGGGGAACGGATCGGACGCGCGGGTTCGACCGTTGCCGCGCGGTGAGCGACCCCTTCGATCTCGGACGCTTCGTGACCGCGCAGGCGCGCAGCTACCCGGTCGCGCTCGCCGAACTCAGGGCGGGGGCGAAGCGGAGCCACTGGATGTGGTGGATATTCCCGCAGCTTTCCGGGCTGGGGCACAGCGAGACCGCGCGCGCCTATGGCATCGCATCGTTGGCGGAGGCGCGGGCGTACCTCGCCCACCCGCTGCTCGGTCTCCGGCTGGCGGAGGCGACAGGGGCGATGCTACTTCATCACGACCGCGCACCCGCCACGATCCTTGGCGGCGTGGACGCACTCAAGCTCCGCTCGTCGCTGACTGTGTTCCTCGCGGCGGGTGCGGGCGCGCCGCTCGGCGAAGCGCTCGACGCCTTCTACGCGGGCGAGCGCGACCCGGCGACGCTGCGGCTGCTCGGGATGTAAACGGCGCAACATTGCGTCCCTGCCCCGCCCGGCTAGGATGCGCCCCGACAGGGAGATATCGATGCGCAAGTTCGAGCCCGCGATGCTGCCGATCACCGCCGCGATGGCCGGGGCCTTGCTGACCGGCGCATGCTCGCCCTCGGGCGATGTTGCCGAGCGTGACCTCGCGATCTGCCGCGACGCGAGCGGGCGGCGCGTCGCGGACAGCGGCTGCGGCACCGGACACGCGGGCGGCGGCGGCTTCTACTATCTCGGGCGCGGCGCGCGCGTCCCCGCAATCGGCGAGCCGGTCGAGGGCGGCTCCGCCACGCCCCGCGCGGGGACCAGC
>CAXTTU010000140.1:0-8396 GCA_964247225.1 uncultured Sphingomonas sp.
GGTGGAGGCGGCGGCCGCGGAGGTCGAGCGCCTGCCCGGCGCGGCCGGGGCAACCGGCTGGCTCGCCGCCGCGCGCCGCTATGTCGACGCGCACCGGGCGCTGGACACGCTGGAGGGCGCGGCGCTGGCCGGTCAGGGCACGCCAGCGGCGACCCGCTAGGGTCGCCCCACCCGCTCGATCAGCGCTTTCGCCACCGCGGGCGCGCGCACCTTGGCGCCGTTGATCGCGAACACGAACGTCTCGCGCGGGTGCTGATCGGGCGGGCCTGCGGTCACATAAGGCAGGTCCTTCGGCGCACAGCCCTTCGCCCAAACCCGCGCCGTCTCCGCCCAGCGGTCGAGCTCCGCAGGGGGATAGCCGTCCTCCAGCTCCTCCCGCGCGCACTCCAGCCGCGCATACACGAACGGCCCGGTCACATCCGCGATCGCCGGATACTTCGCCGACTCCGCGAACACGATCGCCACCCCCGCCGCGCGCGCCATCTCGACAAAGGCGGGCACGCCGAAGCTCTCGTGCCGCACATGCACCGCATGGCGGAGCGGCACGCCGTCCTGCGCGGTCGGCAGCATCGCCAGGAACGCCGCGAAGTCATCCGGATCGAACCGCTTGGTGTTCATGAACTGCCACAGGATCGGGCCGAGCTTGTCACCCAGCTCCGTCATCCCCTGCGCGAGGAAGCGCTCGATCCCCTCCCCCGCTTCGGCGAGCACCTTGCGCGTGGTGCAATAGCGCGACGCCTTGAGCGTGAAGACGAAGCCCTCGGGCGCGGTTCGGGCCCAGGTCGCGAACGTCTCCGGCTTGAAGCGGCTGTAATAGGTGCCGTTGACCTCGATCGCGGTGAGTGCGCGGGTGGCGTATTCGAGCTCGCGCTTGTGCGGCAAGTCCGGCGGGTAGAACACCCCCCGCCACGGCTCGAACGTCCAGCCGCCGACGCCGATTCGGATGGGGGCGGAGGGCATGGGAGGAGGCTAACCTGGGACAGGGCGGAGGTGAAGGGGTGTTGGAGGCGAGCAACCTTGTGCTTCGCTTCACCAATCGTGGTTACCCGGCCACGTTCGTGTCCACCCCTCCGTTCGTGCTGAGCGAAGTCGAAGCACATGGCGCAGAACCCACCCGAGCCCGCCGCGGGCAAAGCCCGCGTCGTCAGACGGCGCTGAAGCGCCGCTGGCCGGGCCGCCGCAATGTGCGACGATTTAGCGTCGCTAAATCGTCGTGCGGCGGCTGGAGCGGGCGAAGGGATTCGAACCCTCGACCCCGACCTTGGCAAGGTCGTGCTCTACCCCTGAGCTACGCCCGCTCTGGCGCCTGGGCTCCCGCGAAAACCGCTGGGAGCGGGTGAGGCGCGGCCACTAGCAGCGACCTCCACCCCCCGCAACCCCCCGCGCGAAAAGGCTTGGCGCTTGGGTCCCGCGCCCCACATAAGGGCCAGGAGCAACAGGAGCAGTTACTTGGCCACCACCCTCGGGCTATCCGCCGCCGAGAAGACCGCCGTGGAGGCGTTTCGCCGCGATGTCGTCGAGCCGTCGATGACCTCGCTCGTCATTATCGATTTCTGGGCCGAATGGTGCGGGCCGTGCAAGGCGCTCACCCCCGTGCTGGAGAAGGTCGCGGCCGCCTATGCCGACCGCGGTGTGGTGCTCGTCAAGATCGACACCGACAAGAACCAGTTCATCGCCCAGCAATTCCAGATCCGCTCGATCCCGACCGTCTACGCGATGTTCCAGGGCCAGCCGATCGCGGACCTCACCTCCGCGCGCACGGAGGGCCAGCTCAAGGCGGCGCTCGACAAGCTGCTGGCGCAACTGCCGATCGGAGCGGGCGACGCGGGCGCCGCGGCCGAGCTGGAACCGCTGATCGCGATGGGCGAGGAGGTGCTGGCCGCGGGCGACGCTCAACGCGCGCTGTCGATCTTCGACCAGCTCGCCGAGATGGCCCCCGATCACCCGGAGGTCGCCTCGGGCCGCATCCGCGCGCTGCTCGCCGCGGGCGAGGTGGAGGAAGCGGAGGCACTGATCGCGCAGCTCCCGCCCGAAATCGCCAAGCGTCCGGAGATCGCGCGCGCGCAGGCGGCGCTGGCGCTCGCCAGGTCCGCGCCACCGGTCGACGACCTCGCCCCGCTGGTCGCGCGCGTCAACGCCGCGCCCGATGATATGCAGGCCCGCTTCGACCTCGCCAACGCGCAGATGGCGACCGACCGCGACGCCGCCGCCGACGGCTTCCTCGAGATCATCAAGCGCGACCGCGACTGGAACGAGGGCGCAGCGCGGCAACAGCTGCTCAAATTATTCGAGGCGGTCGGTTTGATGGACCCTTGGGTGTCGCAGCAGCGCCGTCGCTTGTCCGCGGCGCTGTTCGGATGACGGCGCGGCTGTCGATCTTCCCGCTACCGGGCGCGTTGCTGTTCCCGGGGATGCACCTGCCGCTGCACATCTTCGAGCCGCGCTACCGGGCGCTGGTCTCCGACGCGCTCGCGCGCGACCGGCGGATCGGCATGGTCCAGCCGCGCCCGGGGCCCGGCAAGGCGGAGAAGCCGCCGCTGTTCGACCTCGGCTGTGTGGGGCGGATCGCGGACGTGCAGGCGATGGACGACGGGCGCTACAACCTCGTGCTGGAGGGCCAGGCGCTGTTCCGCGTCGTCCGCGAGCTCGATGTCGCGACCCCGTTCCGCCAGGTCGAGGCGGAGCTGCTCCCGGTCGCGGCGGACGAGAGCCTCGCGCTGGCGATGCGATCGTCCTTGGAGCTGGAGTCGCGCCGGTTCGCGGAAGCGCAGGGCTATCAGGTCGATTGGGACCAGGTCGAGCGGCTCGACGACACCGCGCTGGTCAACGGCATCGCCCAGATCGCCCCGTTCGACGCGGCGGCGAAACAGGCGCTGCTGGAAGCCCCGGACCTGGAAGCGCGCGCGGAGCTGATCGTGCAGCTGCTCCAGTTCTTCGGTCGGCACGACGGCGAGGACCGGGTGACGCTGCAGTGAGAGCGGGGCAGTGATCGACCCGTGGTTGTTGGAGCGCCTCGTCTGCCCCGCCACCCGCACGCCCTTGCGCTATGACGACGCCGCGCAGGAGCTGGTCAGCGACGCTGCCCGCCTCGCCTATCCCGTCCGCGACGGCGTCCCCGTGCTGCTGATCGAGGCCGCGCGCCCGTTGGACAACCCAGAATGAAGCGTCGGCGCGGTCACCCGGGCAAGGGGCATAGCCGCGGCGCGGCGATGATGGTGTGGTTGTTCTTCGCCAACTTGTTCGAGCCCAGAAAGGCCGCCGCCATCGAGCACATCCAGCGCACCCGCGACCTCGGCGCGGAGGCGCATCGCACCGCCGCCACCCCCGCCGCGCCGCCGCCGGAGCAGCCATGAGCACGCGCGACGTCACCGGCCAGTGGGAGGGCATCTTCAACTACCCGCGCGGGATGGCCCCCAACGGCTTCGCCGCCGAACTGGTCGAGACCGCGGGCGCGATCACCGGCGAAACGCATGAGCGGAGCGACGCCGGCGCGGACGGTGGCGACACGCTGACCGCGGCGGTGGAAGGCGAACGGATCGGCAGCGCGGTCCGCTTCACCAAACGCTACCACGCTCCGACCGGCGTTCACGCCGTCCGCTACGACGGCACGCTCTCGCCGGAGGGCGACGAGATCACCGGCGAATGGACGATTCCGGGTGTCTGGTCCGGCAGCTTCATCATGGTGCGCCAGCCGGGGCAGGAGGTGCCGGTCGAGGAGAGCGTGGGCGCGGAGGTGCGGTGAGGAGACATCCCTTTCCGACGATTGACGGGTCGGAGCCGGGTCATTAGCCTTGAGCATGCGGCGGCTCGGGGGAGATAGCGCCGCCAATCGGGGGGTTACATGCGTCGTCGGGGTGTGATTGCAGCAGCGTTCGTGCTCGCCTCCTGCGGATCGGACGGCGGCGGTTCGGGTTCGCAGGTAGCGGTGATCGGCAGCGCGCCGACACCTACGCCGACGCCCAGCCCTACGCCGACACCTACGCCAACGCCGACACCCACGCCGACGCCCTATGTCGGCTATACCCCGTTCGCTTCCTTGACCGGGACAACCGCGCTGGGGGCCGCGACGTCCGGCCTGGACCTTACCAGCACACCTAAGCTGCTTGGTGTTTCGCCGTTTGGCGGAGCAATCTCGGGCAGTTACAATGCCACTACGCCCAGCTTCACTGTCACCAATGCCAATCTTTCCTACGCCGAGACATTTTCCGAAAGCGAGAGGGACAAGACGGCCGCGAGCGACCTGCTCCGATACGCGAAGGCGAATGGTGACACGCTTAACGTGATGAGCTCAGGTGCGAACCTCTTCACCCAATATCAATATATCCGGCTTTTCGATCTGAGCAGCAGGCAAGTCGTTCAGGGGTCGAATTACCGCTATTTTGGTATCCTCGGAAACCCTACCCGATCCGCCGACCTGCCGAAGTCCGGTCTTGTGGGCTATGGCCGAGGCGCCACTTATGGCGTCAGCTACGTCTTCTCTGGAGGCAAGCAGACGACATATCTGCTGAAACCCGATAGTGCCGCCGTTACGATCGACTTCGGCGCACAGCAGATCAAGGTCAACCAGATATTCGCCAGCGATTATGCGACCGATCACCCCGGCACTTATGTCCTGAGCTTGGCCTCGGTGACCGACTTTGCCGGCAATACCACGATCACGGCGCAGTCACCGTTCGCGGATAGGGTTCAGGTCACGTCGTCCGGTGCCTTGTTCGGACCCAATGGCGACGAAGTCGGCTTCGTCGTACAAGCGACGGGTTACGACACCGCCGGGAACATCACATTCGTGCTGAGCGCGGTAACGGCCAATGTTCGCTGAAGATGGCGGCAAAGTGACACCACCTTTCCTTCCAAGAGCTTAAGCAGCGTCGTCCGCTTCACCAAGCTACCACCTCCCGACCCGCGTGCACGCCGTCCGCTACGACGGCACGCTATCGCCGGAGGGCGACGAGACCACCGGCGAGTGGACGATCCCGGTGCTTGTGATCGGGCAGCTTCATCATGGTGCGCCAGCCGGGGCAGGAGGTGCCGGTGGAGGCGGCTTACGGTGGCCGATTGAAGCTTGATTTTAATGCCCATGGCATTATATCTCTGGGCGCAGTTGGGAGGTTCGCCGTAGCGGGCCGTTGAGGCCGAGTGTCTCACCCGGCTGCCTTTTTCGTCGATGCATATCCTCTACCTCGACGACTCCGGCTCGGTCCGCAACGCAGCGGATCGCCACATCATATTGGCCGGCGTGAGCGTTTTTGAGCAGAGTGGGCATTGGCTGTCTCAGCAACTAGACCGCCTTGCCGCCGCAGCATTGGTCTTCCACCCAGATCAGGCATCACGGACCGCTCTGAAAGAGTAAAGAGTGTGCAGCATCGCGCTTCGGAGGTCCCGCCAGCGGGGTAGGTCGATCCTGTCGAAATCGGTCATCAGACGAGCGCCCATCGTCTTTTCAATCACCCAGATGTGACAGGTGGGCATCGGCTCGAACGGTTGAACGCTCATATGTGCGTCGTCGCACTGGATATAGACGCCATCCGACGAGCTGAGATAGTCCGCGTCGATCTTGTCTAATCCATGCCGCTCCCGCCCTGGAACCGGGACAGAGTAATCTTGTTGGCGAGCTTCAAGCCCGTATGTCGCCGGGCTGGGACGCATGGCATGAAACGCCGGATTGTGCCTGTTGTACATGGCCCGAATATGCTCGGGGCTCTCCTTCCAGTCTGGGCCGAGCAGCGCGGTAACACCAAGCAAATGCCCGAAAACCGCCGGGTGGTGCATGGCAGCCCCTTGAGTGAAGCGAACTCGGTTTGTGTAGTTCTCCTCCTGCAGTTCGGTGGGATGATCGAGATCCACAAAATACTCGATCTCCTTGATCGAGTCGCTCGCCGTGCGTTCCGACCGTGGGTGGTCCGGCGGCGTCCAGTCGCTCTCGTCATCGTAAAGTACCGACGGGGCGATACGGCTGGGCACCGCCAGCTGCACCGGGCCGACATGACCACGGTAGATTTCAGGCACGTCGGCTTGACCGCAGCCCGCCACCGAAGCGGCCAGGAAAGCCATCCCCCATCTGATCAAACGCCCACCCCCTCCAGCAGCTTCGGCAGCGCCCCGCTCTCCCCCCGCGCCTCGGCCATGAAGCGCGCCTTGAGCGGCGGTATTCTATCCACCGCGCTAATGCCGAACCGCCGCACCGCGCTCGCCGCCCGGCCAGGCACACCGAACAGCCGGGTCAGCGTGTCGGTCGCCGCCGCCACCGCCAGCGTGTCGACCGCGCGCCACCGCTCGTAGCGCGCGAGCAGTTGCGCGTCGCCGGAGTCGAGCCCCAGCCGCTTGCCCTCGACGAGCACCTCGACCAGCGCCGCCACGTCGCGAAAGCCGAGGTTGAGCCCCTGCCCCGCGATCGGGTGGATGCCGTGGCCCGCGTCGCCGACCAGCGCCAGCCGCTCCGCCGTGACGCGCACCGTGTGGTGAAAGCCGAGCGGGTAACTGGACCGCGGCGACAGCGCCGACAGCCGCCCGAGGAACCCGCCCATCCGCGCCTCCGCCTCGGCCAGGAAGCCGCGCTCGCCCAGCTTGAGCATCCCCGCGGCGTCGCGCTCCGCCACCGTCCACACCAGCGCCGAGCGGTGCCCCACGTCGTCGTCGGGCAGCGGCAGGATCGCAAAAGGACCGGCGGGGTAGAAGATCTCGTACGCGCATTGCTCGTGCGCGCGCTCGTGGTGGAACGCAGCGATGATCGCGCGGTGGTCGTAGCTCCACCTGGCGACCGCGATTCCCGCCGCGTCGCGCGTTGGCGAGTTGCGCCCCTCCGCCGCGACGAGCAGGGACGCGCGCACCTCCTCGCCGGTCGACAGCGTCGCGCGGACGCCGCTCCCGTCGCGCGTCACTTCGCCCGCGCGCGTCTGCATCTTCAGCCGCACCAGCGGGGCCGCGCTCGCCGCCTCGTGGAGCGTGCGGCGGAGCAGCTTGTTCTCGTACATGGTGCCGAGTGCGCCGTCGGCCTCGCCCGGCGTGAAGTCGAGCTTGCCCGGCTTCAGCCCGTCGCTGACCCGGATCGAGCGGATGTCGCAGCCTTGCCCGCGCAGCCGCTCGCCCACCCCGATCGCGTCGAGCAGGTCGTGGCTCGCGCTCGCCACCGCCGACGCGCGCCCGTCGAACCCGGGCGCGAGCGTGACGGCCGGGTCCGCCGGGTCGACCACGGTGGACGACACGCCATGCGCGTCGAGCGCGATCGCCAGCGTGGTCCCGACAAGCCCGCCGCCGAGGATGAGGACGTCTGTATGGGTCATGGGCCGATTGTAGGCTGTGCGGGGGGCGATGCCTAGGAGGGGGGAGCAGGGAGCAGGAGGTGGAGGGCAGGCGGCTAGCTGCGCGGGCCGAGCGGAGCCACTGCCGCTTACCCTTTCAACCCGTCACCCCGGACTTGTTGGGTCCCAGCAAAGTACTACTTTGCTGGGCACCCTTGTTCCGGGGTCCAGCCGTCTCCGCGTGCTTACGGCTTCAGGGGATGTGGTGCGGGCGGAGACGGATCCTCTCCGCCCGTAAACACGCGCGGTGGGCTGGACCCCGGAACAGGTCCGGGGTGACGGTTCGGGTGTCGAGAGCGCAGGTTGCACCTCTCGGAGGTAGTTGGGCTCCGCGCTCCCCCGCTCCCCGCTCCCGCCTTGACCTCTGATCATGGTTAAGCGAGGCTCGCAAGCAGTTCGGGGTACGGGGAATCATCATGGCGACGCGCGCGCCCGTCTTGTGGCGGGAGACGGTGAAGCAGGGCGCGGTGCGGAGCGGCGCGCTCGCGGCGGCGGCGGCGTTGTTCCTGCTCACCCTGCTCGTCGCGATCGCGCTGGCGACCTATCACCCGGGCGACGCGGCGATGAACACCGCGTCGGGCGGCGCGGGCGGGAACCTGCTGGGGGAGGTGGGCGCGTGGGTCGCGGACTTCGCGCTGACGCTGTTCGGCCCGGCGGTGGCACTCCTTCTTCCCGTCGCGCCCATCGTCGGCGCGCGATTGTGGCGCGCCCAGCCCGTCGGCGCGTGGCGGCGGATGCTGTGGCGCGCAGGCCTCGGCGTCGCGCTGATGGCGGCGGCGCTGGCGTTCGTGTCGGGGCGCGCGGTGCTGGCGCTCCCGGCGGGCTGGGGCGGGCTGATCGGGCTGGGGCTCGCGAGCCTGGTGCGCTGGGCGTTGAGCTTCGCGAACAACCCCGCCGCCGAACTGTGGGGCGCGCGCGCGGCGGGGGTCGTGTTCGGGCTCGCGGGTGCCTTGGTCTGGGCGCGCGCGCTGGAGATCGACTGGCGCGAGCGGGTCGCTCCCCTGCTCCGCCGCTCGCGCGCGGACGACGACGGGGAGGCAGTCGAACCAGACCAGCGCGCGCCCGCGCCACGCAAGCCCGCGCCCCGCGCAGCCGTCG
>CAXTTU010000141.1:0-8331 GCA_964247225.1 uncultured Sphingomonas sp.
ACGACGGCACCGTTCCCGCGCCGGGGCGTTGGGGGCGGGCAAAGGATTCCCATGCCGACCATCGCCCTCGAAGAACATTTCGTCATGTCGGAGCTCCAAGCCGCCTGGACGCACATCCCCGAGGCCGAGCGTGACCCCATGGAGGAGCTGAACGCCGCCGAACTCGAGGCCAAGCTCCACGACCTCGGCGACGCGCGGATTGCGGCGATGGACGCGGCGGGCGTCGACGTCGCGGTGCTGTCGCCGCCTCCGCCCGGCGTCCAGAGCCTCGACCCCGGGCTCGCGGTGACGGTCGCGCGCGAGGTCAACGACCTCACCGCCGCCGCGGTGCGGCTCAACCCCGAGCGGTTTGGCGGATTCGCGATCCTGCCCACCCCCGACCCCGACGCCGCCGCGCGCGAGGTGGAGCGGGTGATGGCGATGCCGGAGATCGAGGGCATCTATTTGTACGGCCGATCGCGCGAGCAGCCGCTCGACGACCCCGCCTTGCTGCCGATGTGGGAGGCCATCGCCGCGGCGCGCGCGCCCGTCTACATCCACCCGCAATTCTCGACAGCGCCGGTGCGCGACCAGCTCTACGGCGGGTTCGGCGAGCCGTTGTCGACCATGTTCTCCAACGGCGGCATCGGTTGGCATTGGGAGGCGGGCATCCAGATCCTGCGGCTGGTGCTGGCGGGGGTGTTCGACCGCTTGCCCGACCTGCAGATCGTCACCGGCCATTGGGGCGAGGTGGTGTTGTTCTACCTCGACCGGATCGCGATGCTAGACCGCTTCACCAGGCTCGAACGCCCGATCGCCGACTATTTCCGCAGCAACATCTCGGTCACGCCGAGCGGTGTCACCAGCCAGCGCTATTTCCGCTGGGCGCTGGAGGTGCTGGGCCCCGAGCGGATCCTGTTCTCGACCGACTATCCCTACATCCCGACACCGCCGGGCGGCGCGGCGGCGTTCCTTGATGCGGTGGGCTTGAGCGAGGCGGACCGCGCGTTGATCGAGCATGGCAATTGGGAACGGCTGACCGGGCGCAAGCGCGGGTGATCGCTGATCGGGTCGCCTTGCTCGACGCGCTGGTCACACTCGCTTGCGAGGCAGGGGATGTGGTGTGGAGCTACTTCGCCGGAGAATGCGCGGTGATGAGCAAGGCGGACGAGTCGCCCGTCACCGCCGCCGACCATGCGGCGGAGGCGGTGATCCTCGCGGGCCTCGCGCGCGCCGCACCGGGGGTGCCGGTGGTGGCGGAAGAGGAGAGCGCGGCGGGGCGGGTGCCGGAGGTGGGCAGGGCGTTCTTCCTCGTCGACCCGCTCGACGGGACGCGCGAGTTCGTGAAGAAGGGGCGCGACTGGACGGTCAATATCGGGCTGATCGAGGGCGACGCGCCGACGATGGGCGTGGTGTACGCGCCCGCGCATGACCGGATTGTGTGGGGCACTGTCGGCGTGGGTGCCTGGCTCACCACGCGCGCGCCGGGCGGCGATGCCGGGCCTGCCGCGCCGACGCGGGTCCGCGCGCCTACCCGTCCACCCCGCGCGATAGGCTCGCGCAGTCATGCGGATGCCCAGATCGGCGCGTGGCTGGAGGCCGCCGGGCTCGGGGCGCTCGACGCGGTCGGCTCCAGCCTCAAGTTCGCGCTCCTCGCGGCGGGCGAGGCGGACGTCTATCCGCGCATCGGCCCGACGATGGAATGGGACACCGCCGCCGGCGATGCGGTGCTGCGTGCAGCGGGCGGGCGGATGCTCGGTCCCGACGGCACGGCGTTCCGCTACGGCAAGCCGGGCTATCGCAACGGCGCGTTCGTCGCTTGCGGCGCGCTCGACCCACCCCCGATCGGGCCGTTTGTCGGCTAGGACGCGCGCGGCGAAGCTGCTACGTTTGCGCCGACGACATCCGTTCGGGAGACCCGCATGAAACTCGCGACCCTGCTTGCCGCCGCCGCGCTGGCGTCCGGCGTGGCGCTGACGGCGCAGACGATGCCCTCACCGACGATGCCCATGCAGGCCGCGTCCGGGCAAGCTAGCCCCGCGCCCGATCAGGTGACGCTCGACGCGCGCCGCCACGGGCCCGAGATCGTCGCCTTTGCGGGCGTGAGGCCGGGCTACAAGATCGTCGATCTCGCGCCGGGCACCGGCTATTGGACACGGCTGTTCGCGGCCGCGGCCGGGCCGACGGGGCATGTCTACGGCATTGCCCCCACCCCGCTTGTCGAGCACCACCGCGACCAGTTCACCACCTATGCCGCCATGCCGCACGCGCCCGGCACCGCCCCGGTGACCGCGAGCGAGCAGCCCGCCACCAGCCTGTCGGTGCCCGAGCGCGTCGACCTCGTCTTCACCTCGCAGAACTATCACGACTATCTCGACCCGTTCATGGGCCCGGTCGACCCCACCGTGTTCAACAAGCTGGTCTATGCCGCGTTGAAGCCGGGCGGCACCTTTGTCGTCATCGACCATGTCGCCGCTCCCGGATCGGGCGCGCGCGATACGGACACGCTCCACCGGATCGACCCCGCGATCGTGCGGCAACAGGTCACGGCGGCGGGCTTCCGCTTCGTCGGCGAGAGCCGGGTGCTGGCCAACCCGGCGGACGATCACAGCAAGCGCGTGTTCGATCCCGCAATCCGCGGGCACACCGACCAGTTCGTGTTCAAGTTCCGCAAGCCGGGCTGATTACCGTCGTACGCCCGCGCGCGCTTCCTGCATCTCCGCGGGGCTGATCACGCCGTCATGGTTGACGTCGTAGCGGTCGAACATCGCCGCCATCTCGCCCTGCGCCTCGGCAAGCGTCACCTTGCCATCGTGGTTGGCGTCCGTGCGCGCGAACCATAGGTCGGTGAGCCGCTTGGTCTCGGCGGGTGACAGCGCCCGCGCGCCGCCTCCCGTCCGCATCCGGCTCACGCGCGCGGCGACCTCGGCGCGGGTGAGGACGCCGTCGTGGTTTGTATCCCCCGCGACGAACTCCGCCTTGATCTGCGCGAGCGCGGCGCTGCGGGTCTGCGCGGCGGCGGGCGTGGCAAGGACGGCGGCGAGCGCGAGCGCGGGGAGGAGGCGATTGGTCATGCCTGTGCCCTACGTTCGGGCGTTGAATGCGTGGTGAACGCGGATTGATTCACGCGAAGGCGCGAAGGACGCGAAGATCGCGAAGAACTCTGACCGCGCGCAGCGCATCCATCCTTCAGGTGATTGCGCTGACGCGCAAGGGAGTCACTTCTTCGCGGTCTTCGCGGTCTTCGCGCCCTTCGCGGTCTTCGCGCCCTTCGCGTGAACCCCTTCTTCACCCCACAACGGTTGCGGCGCAGCATCCCCGCCCCTAAGCGCCCGCGCATGACCGACCCCATCAAGCGCGTCGTGCTCGCCTATTCGGGCGGGCTCGACACCAGCGTCATCCTGAAATGGCTCCAGCAGGAATACCGCTGCGAGGTGGTGACCTTCACCGCCGACCTCGGCCAGGGCGAAGAGCTGGAGCCCGCGCGCGCCAAGGCGGAGCTGATGGGGGTGCGGCCCGAGCACATCTTCATCGACGACCTCAAGGAAGAGTTCGTCCGTGATTACGTTTACCCGATGATGCGCGCCAACGCGGTCTATGAGGGGCTGTACCTGCTCGGCACGTCCATCGCGCGGCCCTTGATCGCCAAGCGCCAGATCGAGATCGCCGCGCAGGTCGGCGCGGACGCGGTCAGCCACGGCGCGACGGGCAAGGGCAACGACCAGGTCCGCTTCGAGCTCGGCTATTACGCGCTCAACCCCGACATCAAGGTCATCGCCCCCTGGCGCGAATGGGACCTCACCAGCCGCACCCGGCTGATCGAGTTCGCCGAAGCGCACCAGATCCCGGTCGCCAAGGACAAGCGCGGCGAGGCGCCCTTTTCCACTGACGCGAACCTGCTCCACACCTCCAGCGAGGGCAAGGTGCTCGAGGACCCGTGGGAGGAAGTACCCGACTACGTCTTCAGCCGCACGGTCGCGCCCGAGGACGCGCCCGACATGGCCCAGCACATCACCGTCGATTTCGAGCGCGGCGACGCGGTGGCGGTCGACGGCGTCGGCATGACGCCGGCGACGCTGCTCGCGCACCTCAACGAGCTCGGCCGCGCGCACGGGATCGGGCGGCTCGACCTCGTCGAGAACCGCTTCGTCGGGATGAAGTCGCGCGGCATGTACGAGACGCCGGGCGGCACGATCCTCCACCTCGCTCACCGCGCGGTGGAGGCGCTGACGCTCGATCGCGGCGCGGCGCACCTTAAAGACGAGCTGATGCCGCGCTATGCGGAGCTGATCTACAACGGCTTCTGGTTCTCGCCTGAGCGCGAGATGCTGCAGGCAGCGATCGACCACAGCCAGCGGCAGGTGACGGGCGCGGTGCGGCTCAAGCTCTACAAGGGCGCTGCGCACATCGTCGGGCGGCGCGCGCCGGTGAAGCACAACTTGTATTCCGCCGACATCGTCACCTTCGAGGACGACCAGGGCGCGTACGACCAGCGCGACGCGGCGGGATTTATCAAGCTCAACGCGCTCAGGCTGCGCTTGCTCGGTCGGCGGGAGCGGTGACGCTCCGTTAACCACGCCTCCCTAACCCGAATGCGTGAACACGCGCGGATCCGGGCTGAAGGGCGATCTTCTCGTCGCGGGCGCGTTGGCGCTGGCGCTGGGCGTCGGATGGACGCTACGCGACTGGTCGGCGCTGAGCCGCCTTCGCCTCCCCGATACCGACGACGCGATGCGGCTGCAGCAAGTGCGCGACTGGCTGGCGGGACAGCGCTTCGCGGACGTGTCGCAACACCGGCTCGGGCTTGGGCAGCCGATGCACTGGTCTCGGCTCGCCGATCTTGTACCAGCCGCGCTGATCGAGACGGTCACCCCGTTCGCGGGGCGGCACGCGGCAGAGCTGGTCGCGGTGATCGCGTGGCCCGTCGCGCTGTTCGCGGCGGCGCTGGCGCTGGTGGCGCGGATCGCGCGCGCGGTAGCGGGCGAGCGGGCGGCGCGGACCGCGGCGGTGGTGGCGGCGGTCGCCTATCCCGCGACGACAATTTTCGCGCCGGGGCGGGTCGACCATCACGGGCTACAGGTCGTGCTGCTGCTGGCTGCGGTGCTGGCGATGCTGGGCGCGGCGACGCGGCGGAGCGGAGCGGCGATCGGTCTGCTTGCGGCGGCGAGTCTTGTCGTCGGGCTGGAGACCGCGCCACTGCTGGGCGTCCTTGGCGCGGTGGCGGTGGTGGAGTGGGTTGGGCGACGGTCAGACCGGCGGCTGATCGGCCTCGGCGCGGGGGCGCTTGCGGGCTTGCTGGTCGGGCGCGCGGTGTTCGCCACCGACGGATGGGACTACCCCGCCTGCGACGGGTTCGACGCGCAGGCGTGGCGAGCGGCGATGCTGCTCGCGGTCGCGCCGGTGCTGCTGGGGGTGGTCGGTTCCCGTCTCGCCGACGCTTCCCGGCGAGCAGGAGCTGCGCTGCTGGTCGGCGTCGTGGCGGGGGCGGCGGCACTGAGCGTCTCGCCTTCGTGTCGATCCCCCTACGGCGCGGTCGACCCCGAGCTCGTGCGAGTCTGGCTGTCCAAGGTCGGCGAAGCGCAGCCGTTGCTCGCCGCGCCCGCCGCCACCGCGATCGGCTATGGCGGCGTGATGCTCGCAGGGCTTGCCGCAACCGCCTGGGCGCTCGCGCGCGAGCGGACGCGGGGCTGGGCGGTGCTGCTGGCGGTGCAGCTCGCCGCCGCCGCGATCACGTTTGCTCAGTTGCGCGGAGCTTATGCAGGCGCGATGCTCGCCGCGCCCGCGCTCGCGCATCTAATTGCCGCCGCCCGCGCGCGCGGCGCGTTGCCGCTGGCGGGCGCGTGGCTGGGGTCGGCGGGGATGCTCTACCCGCTCGCCGCCGAGGCAATGACGACGACACCGCCGCTCGCATCGCGCGCGGACGGGTGCGGGACGCCAGACACAATCGAGCGGCTCGCACATTTGCCAGCCGGGGTGCTGCTCGCGCAGGTCGATGTCGGCGCATGGGCAATCGCGGGGACGCCGCACCGCTTGATCGCCGGACCCTATCATCGCAATGCGGCGGGGACGCTTGCGGCGCTGCACTTCTACGCCGCGACGCCCGAGCGAGCGCACGAGATCGCGAAAGGGTGGCGGGTACGCTACGTCCTCGCCTGCAGCCCCGCCGACGGCCGGTTCGCGCGCGCTTTGCTGACCGGAGCGCCGCCCCCTTGGCTCCGCCCCGTCCCGCTCGCCCGCGGTGTGCGGCTGTTCGAAGCGCAGCGGTGACCGCGCTCACCCCGACGCGCGAGTGGAGCGTCGCGCGCCCGCCCCGCGCCTGGTGGCGGTCGCGAGCATTCATCGCGCTGGCGGCGTTGTGCGCGGTGCTGCCCTTGCTGTGGCCCGCGCTGCCGCCGCTGGTCGACCTGCCCGGTCACATCGGTCGCTATCGCATCCTCGCCGAGGCGGGAGAGGCCCCGCTCGCGCGGCACTGGGCGGTGCATTGGTCGTTGCTCGGCAATCTCGGCGTCGATCTGCTCGTCCTCGCGCTCCACCCGCTGCTCGATGTGGAGCCCGCGGCGAGGCTGGTTGTGACGCTGATCCCGCTTCTCACCGTGGCTGCGATGCTGTGGCTGGCGCGCGAGGCGCATGGGCGGTTGCCCGCGAGTGCGGGGCTGGCGTTGCCGCTTGCCTATGCGTGGCCGTTCCAGCTCGGTTTCGTGAACTTCTGCCTGTCGCAGGCGATGGCGCTGGCGGGGCTGGCGCTATGGCTCTGGTTGCGGGGCCGGTGGACGCCGCTCGCGCGCGCTGCGCTGTTCGCGCCGATCGCGTGCGTGGTCTGGCTCGCGCATAGTTTCGGCTGGGCGATGCTGGGATTGTGGGTGTGGGGCGCGGAATGGGCGCTCGAACGGCGCGAGGGCCGAACCGCGCTCGCCGCAGCGTGGCACGCGGGGCTGATGTGCCTGCCGATGGCGCTCCCCCTGTTGGCGCCGCTGCTCAGCAACGATCCTGCGCATGGCGATACCGGCGACTGGTTCCACTGGATCATCAAGGCGCAATGGGCGGTGTCGATCCTGCGCGAACGCTGGCGCGCCTGGGACGCGGCCGGGGTCGCGTTGATCGGGTGCGTGCTGTGGACCGCGCTCCGGTCGCGCCGCCTCCACTTCGCGCCCGTGCTGGGCGTCCCTGCCGCGCTGTCGCTGGCGGCGTTCGTGCTGCTGCCACGGCTGTTTCAGGGTGGGGCCTATGTCGATATGCGGATGCTCCCCGCCGCGGTCGCGCTGGCGCTGCTCGCCATCCGCGTGTCCCCCGACGAGCCCGCGATCGAGCGCCGGCTGGCGAGGGTCGCCGCGCTGTTCCTCCTCGCGCGCACCGCGGGCACGACGCTGGCGTTCGCGCTTTACGCACAAGGGCAGGTGCAGGCGTTGCGCGCGCTCCCGGCGCTGCCGGTCGGGAGCGCGGTCCTGGTGCTGGTCAACGAGCCGCCGGGCGTCGAATGGTCGCAGCCGCGCCTCACCCACATCGCGGGGTTGGCGATCGCGCGGCGGCGCGTGTTCGCCAACGAGCAATGGGCGCTCCCCGGTCAGCAATCGATCCGCCCGCTCCACCCAGACGCCGCCCCGCTCGACCGCGACCCCTCGCAACTCGTCTATCCGCGCGGGAGCGAGCGGGTAAGCACCGACTTCGACGCCGCGATCCGCGAGTTCAGCCGCTGTACCTTCGACGCGGTGTGGACGATCGGCTTTCCCGCCGGGCGCGCGCATGCGGCGGACCTGCGCCTGGTCTGGTCAGACGCGCGCTCGGCGGTGTACCGGGTGCGGCGCGCGCCCGCCTGTCCGCGCCGGTGAGCGGCTGAAGCCCGCTTGCGCCGCCCCGCTTTCCCCCTCTATCGCATTGGGAGACAAGGGATGGGCGGGGTCGATGCGGAGGGTCGGGCAGGAGCGGGCGCTCGATTGGTGGCAGACCCGGCGCTTCGTCCTCGCGATGGCGCTCATCGCCGCGGTGCCGCTGCTCTGGCCGAGCGTGCCGCCGCTGGTTGACCTGCCCGGGCATATGGGCCGCTATCGGGTGCAGCTGAGCATCGCGGACCAGCCCCACTTGCGCGAATGGTACGACTTCCACTGGCAGCTGATCGGCAATCTCGGCATCGACTTGGCTGTAGTGCCGATGGCCAAGCTGTTCGGGCTGGAGCTCGGCACCAAGCTGATCGTGCTCCTCATCCCGCCGTTGACGGTCACCGGGCTGCTGTGGATCGCGCGCGAAGTGCATGGGCGCATCCCGGCGACCGCGCTGTTCGCGCTGCCGCTCAGCTACGGTTTTCCGTTCCAGTTCGGCTTCGTCAATTTCGCGCTGTCGATGGCGCTGGCGCTCAAC
>CAXTTU010000142.1:0-8298 GCA_964247225.1 uncultured Sphingomonas sp.
AGCGTCTGGTCGTGGTAGGACTCCGCCGTGTCGGGGTCGAGCGACAGGTTGAACTGGTCGCGCCAGCGGAACTCGAACCGCGCGCGTGACAGCGCATCGTCGCGCAGCTTGGCGGCGGGGTGGCCCTTGGCGAGGTCCGCGGCGTGGGCGGCGAGCTTGTAGGTCACCACGCCGACCTTGACGTCGTCGCGGTCGGGGAGGCCGAGGTGCTCCTTGGGCGTGACGTAACAGAGCATCGCGGTGCCGTACCAGCCGATCTGTGCCGCGCCGATCGCGCTGGTGATATGGTCGTAGCCCGGCGCGATGTCGGTGGTGAGCGGCCCGAGCGTGTAGAAGGGCGCCTCGCCGCAGGCGGCGAGCTGCTTGTCCATATTCTCCTTGATCTTGTGCATCGGCACATGGCCGGGGCCCTCGATCATCACCTGCACGTCCTGCGCCCAGGCGCGCTTGGTGAGCTCGCCCAGCGTGTAGAGTTCGGCGAACTGCGCCTCGTCATTGGCATCGGCGATACTGCCGGGGCGTAGGCCGTCGCCGAGGCTGTACGCGATGTCATAGGCACGGCAGATCTCGGTGATCTCGTCGAACCGCTCGTAGAGGAAGCTCTCCTTGTGGTGCGACAGGCACCATTTCGCCATGATCGAGCCGCCGCGGCTGACGATGCCGGTGACGCGCTTGGCGGTGAGCGGGATGTAGGGCAGGCGCACCCCGGCGTGGATGGTGAAATAATCCACCCCCTGCTCCGCCTGCTCGATCAACGTGTCGCGGAAGATCTCCCAGGTCAGCTCCTCGGCGACGCCGCCGACCTTCTCCAGCGCCTGATAGATGGGGACGGTGCCGATCGGCACGGGCGAGTTGCGGATGATCCACTCGCGCGTGTCGTGGATGTTGCGGCCGGTCGACAGGTCCATCACCGTGTCCGCGCCCCAGCGGATCGCCCAGACGAGCTTATCGACCTCGGATGCCACGTTGCTGGCGACGGCGGAGTTGCCGATGTTGGCGTTGATCTTGACCAGAAAGTTGCGGCCGATCGCCATCGGCTCGGATTCGGGGTGGTTGATGTTGTTGGGGATGATCGCGCGGCCCCGCGCCACCTCGTCGCGGACGAACTCGGGGGTGACATGGTCGGGGATCGCCGCGCCCCAGCTCTCGCCGTCGCGGGGAGTGTTCAGCGCAGCTTCGCGGCCGAGATTCTCGCGGGCAGCGACATACTCCATTTCCGGCGTGATGATCCCACGCCGCGCGTAGTGCATTTGCGACACGTTGCCGCCCGCCTTGGCGCGCAACGGGCGCTTGTTCACGCGGGGGAAGGGGCGGACGCCGCCGCTGCGGTCGGGGCCGAGCTGGCCGTTGTCCTCGGGGCGGAGCGCGCGCGCGTCATACGCCTCGACGTCGCCGCGCCCGACGATCCAGTCGCGGCGGATCGCGGGCAGGCCCGCCATGATATCGATGCTCGCGTCCGGATCGGTATACGGGCCGGAAGTGTCGTACACGCGCAAGGGGGGCTCGCCGCAGCCGGGCTCCAGCATCACCTCGCGCATTGCGACGCGGTGGGGGCCGACATGCACCTTGCGGCTGCCGCGGATCGCGCCGGTGGTGACGCCGATCTCGAACTTCGAAGGAATGTCGGCCATGCGTGTCGCTCCATGTTTCGGAGCGAGGAGGCTAGCCGCTCCCTCCCTCCGCCGGTGTGATCCGGATCAGGTTCAACGGGTCGCGGCCATGCTCATATGAGCCGTCCGCCTCTCAACCGCGTCCTGCGCGGTTCCCCGGGGTGCTCTTGCGAATACGCTCAAGCGGCCCGGCTTCCAAGCGATAGTTACGAAGACTTGAACCGTCGATGGAGCGGCAGGCATCGCGAGTAAGGCCAGGCAAAACAAAAGGCCGCGCGAGTTGCCCCGCGCGGCCTTTTCGGTCGTCAGTGTCGCTTGGCTCAGGTGGCGGCGGCGCTGGCGTTGATCGAGCCGTTGACGCCGTTCGGGAAGAACCCGCCCGCCGTCACCGCCGCCTTGTTGAGGTATACCTCGTTCAGCACCCGCGCAGCCGGGCGACCGAACACGATCGCGTTCGCGTCGGACGGGACGATGTTCGAGCGGATCGAGCCGTTCGCGGTCGTCGGCGGGGTGAAGGTCACCGGCCCCACGCCCTGGTCGTCATTGGCATATTGCTGGGGCGGACCCGCCGCCGTGGTGTTGCCGTCCAAGGCATCGCGCGCGGCCGAGATCTTGCCGATGATGGTGCGGTCGTTGGGCGCAGTAACAGTCGGCGCGGGGGTCTGCACCGCGCGACGGTACAGCAGAGTGCGGATCAGGCCGGAGTGATAGGCCTCGACCGCGAGGATGCCCGCCGCCGCCTCGAGGATGACCTTGCTGTTGATCAGCGTCGCCGAGCCCTTGTACGCGGTGACGCCGACATCGGTCAGCAGCGCCGCGCCGAGCAGGAAGGTGTCGTCGTTGAGATACGGGTCAAACGTGCCATCCGCGTTCGCCACGCCCGCCGACTGCGCGGCGAGTGCGAACGCGCCGGTCTTGGCGTTGAGGCCATCAATGTTGATCGCGGGCTGCGCCACCGCCGACGTGCCAAGCTGCGAGCGAAGGAACAGGATGTGCTGCAGCTCGTCCGACGCGATCTCACGCGCATAGGCCGCG
This sequence comes from uncultured Sphingomonas sp., assembly GCA_964247225.1. Classification (GTDB taxonomy): domain Bacteria; phylum Pseudomonadota; class Alphaproteobacteria; order Sphingomonadales; family Sphingomonadaceae; genus Sphingomonas. The sequence goes on from CAXTTU010000142.1 coordinate 2,646, forward strand.
ACCGAGGCGTCCGCGAAGTTGACCTGGCGACCGCCGGTCACCGCGCCCTGCGTACCAAGGCCGGTCTGCAGCTGCGCGCTGACGCCCGCGCCCTGCACCGCGAGGTTATAGTAGTTGCCCTCGAGATATTCGAGGTTGAGCGCGAAATTGAGCACCGCGACGTCGGTCGCGCTGGTGGTCGCGGTCGGGCTGGGCGTCGGCGAGGCGATGTCGGGCGGCGGCGAGCTGCCGTTATTGTCGCCGCAGGCGGACAGCGCGGCGAGCCCGCCGGTGGCGACGAGCCCCGCGCTCGCCATCTTGATGAACTTGCGGCGCTCGGCGCGGCGCTGCTCGCCAATCGCCTGCACTTCGAGCAGAGTTTCGTGGTCGATCATGGTGAAAACCCCTTGAGATGGGATGTGTCGGTGAACCCCGAAGGGGCTTAGCTGTTGGCGGTGCTCATCTTGATCGTGCCGTTCGTGCCGGCGGGGAAGAACCCGCCCGCCGTGGCCGCCTTACCTGTCGTGTTGAGGTACACGATGTTGAGCACCTGGCCGGTCGTGCGGCTGAAGGCGATGCCGTTGCTGTCGGTCGGCACGATGTTGGACGTGAGACCGATCGCGGTAGTCGAGCGCTGAATGCCCTGGTCGTCGTCCGACGCGCCGTCGACCGAGTCGCGGGCGTTGGACAGCGCTTCGGTGTCCGCGCGGATGCTCGGCGTGGCGTTGCTGAGCTGATCGAGCGTCGTGCGGACGATCGCCGCGTGGTACGCCTCGGCCGCGAGGATGCCCGCCGCCGCGTCGAGATAAACGGGGTTGGTGAGCAAGGGCGACGCGCCCTTATAGGCAGTCACGCCCACGTCCTCGAACCCGAACGCGCCATAGAGGAACGCGGTGTCGCTGGCGTAGGGATCGAAAAAGGTCGGCTTGGCGGCCGTGGTCGCGCCGATCAGGCCCGCCGCCCGCGCAAAGGTGCTGAACGAGCCGTTCGGGTCGATGCCGACGTCGAGCTGCGGCTGCGCCACCGCTGCGCTGCCGAGCGCCGCACGGAGGAAGTTGACGTGTGCGAACTCTTCCTGCGCGATCTCGGTCGCATATTGCTGGATCGACGGGTCGCTGAACGTCACCGCGCGCGCACCGGTGTTGGCGGCGACAACGGTGCCGGCCGCATTGGTGTAGTTGAAGGGGGTGGCGGGCACCCCGGCGGCGCCGATCGACGTTGTCGGAATGGGGATGCCGTAGGCAGCGTAATAGTAGAAATTCGCCTCGAGATACTCGAGATTCAACGCGAAGTTGAGAACATCCGCGTCCGTGATCGCCTGCGCCTCGGCGGCGGTGGCGGTGAGGAAGCTGCCCGTGCCGGCCACGCCCGCAGCGGCTGCGCCGACCAGCGTCGCCTTGAAGAATGCGCGGCGACCCGCCCGGCGCTGGGCCTGAGCGTCGAACGCTTCGAAATATTCCTGATCGGTCATCGAGGATGTCCCTGTTAAAAGGTGCACTGAATCTTGTGTCGCCGGTCGGCCCCGCGCCGTAACCGGATCGGGCCGACGCCGCCAGGCTGAAAGCCCGGCGAGCCTTCCCTACATACGAGCCGAATTCGGGCCCGGATGCAAGCTGTCGGCCGCGTCCGGTCGGCTTTTCGCCAGATTACGGCCGCATGTCATAACCGGCATCAACCCGCGCTAAAAAGTATAGCCGAGCCCGACCGCGCCGATCCACTGGTGCGGGGAGCCGGCGATCCGAGTCAGCGGGCTGTAGCTGAAGCTGCCGAGCTCGCGCGAATAGGTGCCGCCCGCAACCAGCTTGAGCCCGTGGAGCAGGTCGCCGGTGATCGACTGGGTCGCGAACGCACCCAGCGTGTAGCTGGATACGCCGCCATGCGCGACATAGGCGGGCAGTCCGCTCGCCACGCTTTGCTGGACCGACACACTTTCATAGGTTTGCGCAAACCGCCGCCCGACGATCTGCGTCGAGCCGAACAGCCCCGCCGCCGCGCGGCGGCTGAGCGGGGTGAGATAGCTGATCGAGGGCGTGATCACATAGCTGTGGTTCACCCCGCCGACATCGGTGCGATAGCTCACGGTCGCGGACAGCGTGTCATACGGGCTGGTGATCACGCCCGTCTTGTTGATGCCGACATAGCCGCCAAGCTCGACGGTGGTGCCGATCCTGCCCAGCGCCTTGACCCGCCGGTCGCTGATCTGGCCGATGCTGTCGCGGTTGATGTCGATCACGCCGACCGGCCCCAGCTCGAAATTGACGCCGGGGCCCGGACGCACGCGGATCAGGTTCACCGAGGCGCGGTTGCCGAGCAAGGTAAAGCTATACCCCTTGATCGAGCCGATCGCGGCCGGGGCGGCGGTGAAGCGGTAGTCGTTCGACCCCTCATAATCGGGAAGGTACACGCCCGCCGCCGCGACGGTGATGCGGTCACCGCTGACGTCGAGCGCGCCCGGCGTGTTGGGCGGGACGTTGGCCGCGGCCTCTTGCGCAACGGCGGGATGGGCAACGAACAACGCGCTGGTGACGGCAAGGGCAAGCAGGTGGCGCAAGGCGGGCCTCGTTTGATCTAAGTTGCAGTGGCAACGTAATTGGGTCGGATTGGCTCCCCATGCGAGGGAGCGCGCCGTCGATTGATGCGCGTTGTGGCTTTCGCGCATCACCGTGCGGCTCGGCCCGACCGCGCGGCGGCGCGCTGGTGGTCGCGGGAAAAGTCGCCCAGCCCCTCGTCGGTGCCGCACCACCGGTCCCACCAGCGAAAGTACAGCCCGTAATTGCACCCGTAGCGCTGGTGGTGGCGCTGATGGTGGCTGGCGGTGATCAGCCAGTCGCCGAGCGGGCCCTGCCACATCAGGCGCGGCCACATCTCCCAGCCCATGTGATTGGTGATGCCCTGCACCGTCATGACCGTCAGCACGACGCCGAGCGCGCCGACGTGGATCGGCACCAGCAGGACGAGCGCCGGGATGACCACCGCGCCGGTCAGCGCCTCGACGGGGTGGAACGCCATCGCCGCCCAGGCGGTCGGCGGGCGGCTGGCATGGTGAACCGCATGCGCGAGGCGGAAGGGGCCGGGCCGGTGCATCCAGCGGTGCGTCCAGTAGAACCAGGCATCGTGAAGTACGAGGTAGACGAGCACCGAAACGGGCAGCCACCAGAGCGGGCGGGCGTGGACGTCGCCATAGATCCTTGTCCACCCATGCGTTCGCCAGCCCCAGGCGACGACACCTGCGGGCGCGCCATAGATCAGCGCGGACCAGAGGCTCCAGCCGATCTCGCGCCGCACCTGCGCGCCTTGCCCGGCGTAGAGCCCCGGGTGCCGCCGGCCAGTCCACGCGGCGAACCCGCCCGAGGTGAGGAGATATCGCCCGCCCACGATCGCGCTCATGGTCAACGCGGAAAGGAGGATGGCGAGGACGGGCATGGTGCACGCCTTATCCCGCGCGGCGGTTGAAGGCCAGTGGACGCCACCTTCCGCTCGGGCGCGCGTTGGCGCGCGATGGACCCGCTTTCCGAACTGCCCGCCGACGCGTTCACCCGTATCGACGAGGGCGACGACCTCGCCTTTTATGCGCCCGCGCGGCTGGTGACGCATATCGACGAGCGCGCGACGGCGGCGCTGACCGACCATTACCGCGCCGCGATCCCCGCGGGCGCGGACGTGCTCGATCTCATGTCGAGCTGGGTCAGCCATCTGCCGGACGAGCTGCCGCTCGGCGAGGTGATCGGGCACGGGATGAACGCGGCGGAGCTCCGCGCCAACCCGCGGCTGACGCGCTGGTGGGTGCAGGACCTCAACCGCGACCCCGCGCTGCCGCTCGCTGACGCCACGCTCGACGCTGCTCTATGCTGCGTCGGTGTGCAATATCTCCGGCGCCCGGTGGAGGTGTTCGCGCAAGTGCGCCGCTGCCTCAGGCCCGGCGGACGGGCGATCGTCAGTTTCTCCAACCGTTGTTTCCCGACCAAGGCGGTGGCGGTGTGGCGCGCGCTCGACACCGACGGGCATGCGGCGCTGGTCAGACTATATCTCGAGCGGGCCGGGTTCACCGACATCAGCATCGACCTGCTCGCGGACGGTCGCCGCGGCGACCCGCTGGTCGCGGTGACGGGGCGGGTGGCACATCCATGATACCGCTCGAACGGAAACCGGTATCGGCGGCGCGCCCTATCGGCTAGACGAGCAGGTCATGCCGACGACCCACCCTTGCGACCTGGCGATCGTCGGCGGCGGGCTGGCGGGCGGGTTGATCGCGCTGGCGATGGCGACCAAGCGGCCGGAACTTCGCATCCGCCTCGTCGAGGGCGGCGACACGCTGGGCGGCAATCACCTGTGGTCGTTCTTCGGTTCGGACGTCGCGCGCGAGGACCGCTGGCTGCTCGACAGCCTCGTGACGCACGCCTGGCCGGGCTACCGCGTCCGCTTCCCCGCGTTCGAGCGCGGGCTCGACCAGCCCTATTATTCGATCGCGTCCGACCGGTTCGACCGCGTGCTGCGCGACCAGCTCGCGCCCGGCACGATCATGACCGGGCGCAAGGTGCTCGCCGCCAGCCCGACCGCGGTGGTGCTCGCCGACGGCGACCGGGTCGAGGCCAAGGGCGTGATCGACGCGCGCGGCGCGGGCGACCTGTCCTGGCTGCATTGCGGGTGGCAGAAGTTCGTCGGGCTGGAGATCGAGACCGGTGCCCCGCACGGTCTCGACCGACCGACCGTGATGGACGCGGCGGTCGAGCAGCAGGACGGCTTCCGCTTCGTCTATGCGCTTCCCTTCTCGCCGACGCGGGTGTTCATCGAGGACACCTATTATAGCGACACGCGCAAGATCGACCGCGCGACGCTCGCCGCGCGGGTGTCCGCCTATGCTGCGACGCGCGGCTGGCATGTCGAGCGGGTGATCCGCGAGGAGCAGGGCGCGTTGCCCGTCGTGATCCATGGCGATTTCGAGCGTTACTGGGCCTCGGGCGGCAAGGGTGTCGCCAAGGCGGGCGCGCGGGCCGGCTTGTTTCATCCCACCACCAGCTACTCGCTTCCCGACGCGGTGCGGCTGGCGGTGCGCGTCGCGGCCGCGCCCGAGATCGGCGGCGCGGCGCTCCATTCCCTGACCCATGCTCATGCCAAGGCGGCGTGGGACGCCCGAGGTTTCTACCGAATGCTCGACAAGATGTTGTTCCGCGCCGCCGATCCGGGCGAGCGCTGGCGGGTGCTGGAGCGGTTCTACCGGCTCGACCCCAAGCTGATCGGCCGGTTCTACGCCGCGCAGTCCACGACCGCCGACAAGGCGCGGGTGCTGATGGGGCGGCCGCCCGTGCCGCTGGCGCGCGCGTTGAAGGTGCTGGCGGCATGAGCGCACCCAACCGAGCCATTGTCATCGGCGCGGGGTTCGGCGGGCTCGCGCTCGCGATCCGGTTGCAGTCGGCGGGAGTGGAAACCACGATCGTCGAGGCACGCGACAAGCCCGGCGGGCGCGCCTATTATTGGGAGCGTGACGGCTTCACCTTCGACGCGGGCCCGACCGTGATCACCGACCCCGCCTGCCTGCAGGAGCTGTGGGCGCTGTCGGGGCACGACATGGCGGAGGATGTCGAGCTGCAGGCGGTGACGCCGTTCTACCGGCTCAACTGGGCGGACGGGACCAATTTCGATTATTCCAACGACGAAGCGCAACTGACGCGCGAGA
>CAXTTU010000143.1:0-8193 GCA_964247225.1 uncultured Sphingomonas sp.
CATGGCAGATGATGCGCCAAGGCCTGGGGCTCGCCTGGCTTCCCGCCTGGGCGGGTCTGGCCGATTTACGCGAGGGACGGGTCGTCGAGCTGCTGCGCGACCGGCGCATCGCGGAGGTGCCGATCCAGGCCGTCAGGCTCGCCCGACACCAGACGCCGCACCGGGTCCGGATTCTTCTGGACGGGCTGACCGAAGCGGCTCAACGGTGGCGGGTCTGATCCTGGGCAACCTTTCCCGCGACGCTTTCCTCTAAGTAAAGCCGGTGGTGCTGGACTTGGCCCTGTCACGCGGGAGCGCCCAATATCGACCTGAACGGATGGCCGAAGATGGCGCGCGGCAAGTGAGACACAAATGGCCGCTTTCTGGGTCCTTCAGCCGGTATCCATGCAGGGACCAGACCGCGAACCTACCTGGTCGTACTGGCCTGGCCCGCTATCGGCGGCCGATATGCCCGGCCAGGAACGTGGCGACCCCGTCCAGCGCCTCCCGCGCGGCGTGGAGTGCGGACGGGTTGGACGGGAACACGTGCAGCATGCCCCGCCAGACATGCGCCTCGGCGCGGCCGCCCGCAGCCTCGATGCGGGCGGCACAGCGCAGGGTGTCGTCGAGCAGCACCTCGTCCTCGCCGACGTGGAGCAGCACCGGGGCGAGGCCGGTCGGGTCGGCGTGGAGCGGCGAGGCGCGTGGGTCGCGGGGATCGTGGCCGGCGAGGTACAGCCGCGCGCCCTCGGCCAGCGCCTCGCGGGTCAGCAAGGGGTCGTGCGGAGCCCGGGCAGCCAGGCTCTCGCCGGCAAGCGCGAGGTCGGTCCAGGGCGACATCACGGCGGCGCAGACCGGTTTCGCTGCTCGCGCGGGCGGTTGCGCCAACAGGGCCAGCGCGAGCCCACCGCCGGCCGAGTCGCCAGCGAGCGCGACGGGGCCTCTCGCCGCCAGCTCTTTGTAGACGCCACTGACATCGTAAAACGCGGCAGGAAACGGCCGCTCTGGCGCGAGCGCGTAGTCGGGCACGAACATGGTCGCCCCGACCCGCGCCGCCACCTGACTGGCCAAGCCGCGATAGGCAGCGGCCGAGCCGGCGACATAGCCACCGCCATGGAGGTACAGCACGACGCCGTCGCGTATCGGGTCTGCTGGATGACACCACCAGCCGGGCACGCCGGCGACGGTGCCGGGCTCGCACGTCACGCCCCCGGCCATGGGCGTGCGTGCGATCAGCGCGTCGAAGTCGGGCCGTATCGCCGGTCCGAACACGGCCGGCGGATGGAGCGCGACCGCGGCCCGCACCGCCGCGGTGGCGATGCGGTCCAGCGGGTGCTCGTCGTGCCAAGTGACGGTCACTCAGCCGCCTTTGCCGCCGGAGCGGTCCACGCCGACGCCATCTCCTCGGCGAACGCGCGATAGGTGCGCAGCGGTCGGCCGAGCCTCCGCTCCAGCCGCTCGACATCGCCGACCTCGGCGAGCATGCCGTCGCTCTGGAACCGCTCGAACATCCGGCGCAGGTCGTAGGCGAGCCACCCGGGCGCGAACGCCTTGAACCGCTCCTCGACGCTGGCCGCGTCGTCGCCGCCGTAGCGCACCGGCTGACCGAGCACCTCGGCCCAGATTTCCGCGATCGCCTCGCCGGTCAGCGCCTCGGGACCGACCAGATCGATCACCTCGCGCGGCAGCGGCGCATCGGCGCGCTCGCGCCGCAGCAGCTCGGCCGCCGCGACCGCGACGATGTCGCGCGTATCGATCATCGCCAGGCCGATCCCGCCCACCGGCTGCGCATAGACACCCGGTCCCAAGAGCGCGTCCTTCATCACCCGGTCGTTGTTGATGAAATAGGTCGGGCGCAACACGGTCGCCGGCAGGTCGAGCCGCTCGATCATGTGCTCGACAGCGAACTTGCCCGCGAAGTGGGGCACGTCGACGAAGCGGTCGCTGTGCAGGACGGAGAAGTAGACGATCCGCTCGATCCCCGCCTCGCGCGCCAGGTTGAGCGTGAGCAGCGCCTGCGTCACCTCGTCGGGCGTGGCCGCGTTGAGCAGGAACAACGTGCTGGCGGGCGCGAGCGCGGCGCGCAAGGAGGTGACGTCGAGAAGATCGCCCTTCACCGCGGTGACGCCGGCGGGGAAACTGGCCTTGGCGTGGTCGCGCGTGAAGGCGTGGACGTCGGCACCTTGGGCGGCGAGCTCGGCGACGAGCTGCGAACCGATCGTGCCGGTGCTGCCGGTGACGAGGATGGTCATGGAACTGGTCCTTGCGTGATGGGTGACGGTGAACCAGGTGGCGGTGCGCGGATCGAACAACTAGACGTCGAATTGGCACAGGCCGTCTCACCAGTGGAACGCACATGGATCTGCTCGCGCTCGCGGACTTCAACCTTGTCGCCACGCATGGCGGTTTCGGGGCCGCCGGTCGCGCGACCGGGCGACCCAAGGCGACGCTCTCGCGCCGCGTCGCACAGCTCGAAGCCGAGCTCGGCGTCCGTTTGGTCGAGCGTGGCGGACGGTCGCTGCGCCTGACGGAGGAAGGGCACGCGCTCCACGCCCGGGTGGATGCGCTGCTCGCCGAACTGGTCGAGGCTGGCGAGGTCGCGCGCGAGGGCAGTGCGGTGCCGCGCGGCACGCTAAGGGTCAGCGCGCCGCTGGTGTTCGCGCATGCCGCGTTGGGTGCGCTTGCCGCGCGGTTCGCGGCCGACCATCCGCTGGTGCGGCTGGAGATCGTGGCAGAGGACCGGCTCGTGAGCCCGGTGGACGACGGCTACGATCTCGTGATCCGCGTCAACCCATCGCCGGACGACCAGCTGGTCGGGCGCCCGTTCCTCAGCGACGAGCGGCTGCTGGTCGCGCCGCCGGGCATGGGTGTGCCGGAAGGCGGTGCTGAGCGGCCGGTGCGCGCGGTGGTGCTGCCGAACGCCTCGCCGGACACGCTGTGGCGGCTGCGCGACGACCCGGCGGCGGCGTTCCGCCCGGAGCCGGTGCTCAGACTGTCGTCGCTGATGCTGGTGCGCGACGCGGTGCTGGCGGGCGCGGGCGCGGCGCTGCTGCCGCAGATGATCGTCGCGGACGACGTCGCCGCCGGGCGGCTCGCCTGTTGGGGCACGGTTGAGGGTGGACGCACCGAGCTATGGGCGCTCCACCCCTCGCGCCGGCTGGTCAGCGCCAAGGTCCAGGCATTCGTTCGCTACCTCCACGACCTGTCTCCCGGACAGCCGAAGCGGCGGTGACGCGCTCCTCGGGTTCTTTGCCGGAGTATATTGAATTGGGCGTCAGATTGCTGGACTATGAAGTTCGGTATTTTGGTGCTCGGGGCGAAGGCGCGCGAGGCGAGGCCGTCCAACACGTGCCCCCGTCGGCGAATAGGGTACGAACGTCGCGGCGGACGAAACCGGATGCTTCCGGATGCTTTGTTCGGAGAAAGCACATTCGGGAACGGACCTCGAGATACGGCCACCCCGGCACGGTTGCCGAGCGCGGCGGTTAGCCAGCAATCGCTGCTTGCTCTCCAATCGGAAACCTCTGGTTGTCATCTGCGTCAGCCGAAGAGCGCGTCGACAAAGGCGCGCAGCTCACGCGACACCGTGCGGCGCTGCGGGTAACACAGGTGGAACCCGGGATGGGTGCCGCACCACCGCTCCAGCATCGATACCAGCCGGCCCGCGTCGAGGTGGTGCGAGACATGCGGCTCAGCGAGCATCGCGATCCCGTCGCCGTTGATGGCGGCAAGCATGGCGAACTCGCGGTCATTGACGACCAGCGCTCCTGCGGGCCGCACGGTGAACCATCGGCCATCCTCCTCGAACTCCCACCCGTAAGGCGTTTGCTGTCCTGGCCAGCGCCAGAGGATGCAGCGATGATCGAGCAGACCGGCAGGCGTGGAAGGCAGGCCATTGGCGTCGCGATAGGCGGGTGAGGCCACCACACATTGTCTGAGCGGCGGCCCCAGGCTCCGGGTCACCATGTCGCGTGCGATGACCTCCCCAAGCCGGATCGCCGCATCGTAGCCGTCCGATACCGGGTCGACGATCGCGTCGTCCAGCGTCAGCTCGACCACCAAGTCAGGATGCCGAGCCGCAAGGCGCGACAGCGCGGGCGCGACGTGGAGCCGCGCCGCCAGACGGGCGGCGTGGATGCGCAGGGTCCCACGCAGGTCTGGCCCGGTCGCCTTCGCCAGATCGAGACCGTCGGCCATCGCGGCGACGAGCGGCTCCATGTGGTCGAAAAGTGTTCGACCGGCATCGGTCAGCGCCATGCTGCGGGTCGTGCGATGCAGCAGCGGCTGTCCCAACCTGTCTTCCAGGCTGCGTACCGCCTGGCTGAGCGCGGACGACGACAGCCCGAGGGTTCGCGCCGCGCCGGCGAAGCTCATCGCCCGCGCAACGGCCACGAATGCGCGCAGAGCGGCATATTCGCCCGGCGACGGTAGCCGTTCATTCGTAAGTGTGGGTAAAGGATTCATCCCGAATACGCTGTCTAATCGGCGGTAACGGTGGTGCCTAGATGCTACCCATGACACAGCACAGCATCATCGACCTGACGGGCAAGGTCGTCCTCGTGACCGGCGGCACCAGCGGCATCGGGCGCGGTGTAGTCGAGCAAGCATCCGCTGCGGGCGCGCGCCTCATCTTCGCGGGGCGCCGGGCGGCCGAAGGCCACGCAATCGAACGCGGCATCGCCGAGCGTGGCGGCAGCGCGTTGTTCGTGGAAGCGGACGTGACGCAGGAGAACGACATCGAGCGGCTGGTCGAGACCGCCCTCGATCGTCACGGACGCCTGGACGCGGCGTGCAACAACGCCGGGCTGGAACTGGGCGGGCCGGTGCTGTCGATCCGTGAGGAAGACTATCGTCGTGTGTTCGACGTGAACTTCTGGGGCGTTGCCTGCGCGCTGAAGCACGAAGCGACGGCTATGGCGAGCGGAGACGGCGGCAGCATCGTCAACGTCAGCAGCATCGCCGGCCATGTGGGCATCGCGGATTTCAGCCTTTATAACGCCAGCAAGCACGCGGTGGAGGGGTTGACCAAAACGGCGGCTCTGGAACTCGCAAGCCGCGCTGTTCGGGTCAACGCGGTTGCGCCCGCTTTCATCGCCACGCCGATGGTGGCGCGCTTCGTCGGGACGCAGGGTGCCGAGCGCGAAGCCTTGGCAGCGGCCCATCCGATTGGCCGGCTCGGCGCGGTCGAGGAGGTGGCGAACGCGATCCTCTTCCTCTTGTCGGATGCCTGCCCCTTCATCACCGGTGAGTCGCTCAAGGTCGATGGTGGTTGGCTAGCGCGGTGAGGGCGCAGGCTGCTCCTGCACGCCGCTATAGCCCGTGGATCGAGCAGAACCACTTTGAGTGAACAAGGCCATGCGAGGTGAAATCGATGCTAACCCGGCCTCAGCGCTCGGTCTGCGCCAGGAACTCGGGAAGTGCCCGGTTGACCAAGTTCGCAGCTTCCAGCCGAGGCCAGTGTCCAACGCCGTCGAGCACCGTAACGCCGCAAAGGCCGGGCAACGCCTCGCGAACCGGCCGAGCATGAACCGGCGGTCAACCGAGGTCACGGCTATTCCTTTGATCCATCGCCTGCATCGCATCCGCTTCAAACCAGCCCGAGCTAGATCGCCGGCGAGCTTCCGAACAAATCAATGCAGCGCCCCCCGCTATCCGCCGGAACGCTTCCGGTGCTTGCCCAAGAGCCTGATGCTTGGCGGCGACGCCGGACCGACGCGCCGGTGGCCCCGATCGGCTTGGCTCGCGGGCCCGCCGTGGCGCGATGGAGATGCCGGGTCGGGATGGGCGAATTGAGCGGTCTAGCCGCCGGCTCCGGCATGAACAGGAAGGGTGAGGGCGGCGCGAAGCCCGCCTTTCCGTGCCGATCTGCCGAGCGCCAAGCCGCCGCCGTACATCTCTGCCAGCTCCTGCGCGATGGGCAGCCCGAACCCGTGACCGTCGCCGCGCTCGTCCAGCCTGCGCCCGGGGACGAGCGCCTCGCCCATCACGGCGTCGGCCAACCCCGGCCCGTCGTCCTCGATTGCCAGCTCGATGCTCGATCCGGTCGGGGCGGCGGTGATCGCCACGGTTGAACGCGCGTGCCGCCATGCGTTGTCGAGCAGGTTGCCCAGCAACTCGTCGAGATCCTGGCGATCGACCGCAACGGCGAGGTCGGGTGCGACCGCGACCGAAACGCCGATCGCGCGCTCGGCGTGGATGCCCGCCATCACCGACACAAGGTCGGCGATGGCGGGCGCGAGCAGCGTTCGGGTGCGCTGCCCGCCCGGTGCCGCGGCGCGCGCGCGCCCCAGGTGATGCCGAACACGCGCGTCGACCTGCGCCACCATCGCGCCCAGGCTGCCGTCCGGGTCGCGCCCACTCTCCGCGAGTTTGACGCTCAGGGCCGCCAGCGGCGTCTTCAGCCCGTGCGCCAGATTGGCGACGTGGCGGCGCGCGTGCGCCAACTGCGTCTCGTTCGCGTCGATCAAGGCGTTGAGTTCGTTCGCGAGCGGGGCAAGCTCATCGGGCTGGCCGGGCGGGATGTGGCGCGCCCGACCCGCGCGTACGTCCGCCAGCGCCTCCCGCAAGGCGCGCAACGGACGCAGCCCGAACCGGAGCTGCAGCGCGGTCGCGAGCGCGAGCGCGGCCCCCAGTAGGGCAAGCGAGCCGAGCAACGGGACCATCGCCTCACGCAAGGGCGCGAGCGCGATCCGGCGTGGGCTGTTCGCCGTCACGATTACCGGTCCGGTGCTGGCGGACACCGCTAGCTGGCGGAAGTGAACGCGCTCGCCCGACAAGGCGGCGTCATCGCCGGGCCGCGGCTCTTGCCCGTGCCGATGCTTGTCCCGGGGCGGAGGTGGTGGCGTCGCCACGCGCTGCGCCTCGATCGCGTCACCGCCCGTCCACTCGCCAGCGGTGCCCTCGACACGCCAGCCCCAACCTTCGCCTCGTCCCTCGAACGCGGGCAGGTTGACGATGCGGGCCCGGTCGAGCGTCCCGTCCGGGCGAACGGCGCGCGCCAGCATCTGCACCTCGGCGTCGAGCTGCTGGTCGAGGCTGCCGATCACGAAACGCTCCAGGACGTGCCCGATGCTCCACGCGGCGAACCCCAGCGCGAGAAGCGTGGTCAGCGCCGACAGCCCCAGCAGTCGGCCGAACAGCGATCGGGGTAACAGCCTCATCGCTGCCCCGCCGTCACGCGATAGCCGCGCCCGCGCACCGTCTCGATCATCGCCGCGCCGATCTTCTTGCGAAGCCTCCCGATGATCACCTCGATCGAGTTGGAGTCCACCTCGGCATCGCCTCCATAGACGCGCTCGATCAGCTCCGCCCGGTCCACCACTACCTCCCGGCGAAGCATCAATGCCGACAACACCCGCCACTCGAGCGCGGTCAGTTTGAGTGGCAAGCCGTCCAGCTCGAATGTCCCGAGCTGAGCGTCGAAGGCAAGCGGGCCGCACGCGACGATCGCGCCGGCATGGCCGGACGCGCGCCGCACTAGAGCACGCAAGCGCATGATGACCTCCTCCACCCGGAACGGCTTGGTGAGGTAGTCGTCGGCCCCGGCCTTGAACCCCGCTACCTTCTCCGACCATCCATCGCGGGCGGTGAGGATCAGCACCGGCAGGTCGCGCCCTTCGGCCCGCCACTCACGCAGCACCGTGACGCCATCCTTCTTGGGCAAGCCCAGATCGAGCACCGCCGCGTCATACCGCTCGGTGGAGCCCAGATGCGCCCCGTCCTCGCCGTTCCCGGCGACATCGACCGCGAACTTCTCGGCGCGAAGCGCGCGGGCGATGCCGTCCGCCAGGGTCGCGTCGTCCTCGACCAGCAATATCCGCAACACAGCGCTCCTTTCAGCCGGGCGTACCTATCGCAACCCAACCGAATCTGAACGGCACGGTTCAGCGCGGCGAGGGTGCCGGAGCGTAGACAGGCCTCGTCAACACCAAGAGGAGTTCCCCATGCCTGACCATATCGAACCCGGCCGCCACTCCTTCCGCCTCGACCGGAAGAACAAACTCGCCCTGATCGGCGCGGGCCTGCTCGCGCTGGGCGGCGCGACCGGCGCGGTGGTGGTGGCCGAAACGCGGCCGTCGGTCTCGATGGCGCCGGTCACCCCCGTCGCGATCCGCTCGCTCTCGTCGGGCGGCATCGTCACCGTCCGCGGCCGGGTCGCCGAAATCTATGGCAACAAGTTCATCATGGCCGATGCGAGCGGGCGCGCGCTGGTCG
>CAXTTU010000144.1:0-8134 GCA_964247225.1 uncultured Sphingomonas sp.
CGGTCACCACCGTCACCTTGCCCTGCACCCGGCTGTCGATGATGAAGGTGCGCCCCGTCACCTTCGCGGCGTCGGCGATGAACGCGCGCATGTCCGCATCGCGCACGTTGAGCGTGGTCTGCGCGGCCAGCGGCGCGGCCAGCATGAGGCTGGCGAGAGCGACGAGGCGCTTCATGGAACGGGGGCGATCGGCACAGTAAGCGGGGTCAGCGCGCCGCCACGCTCCACGGTGATCGGCAACGCGCCCCCCTTTGCATAGTCGCGCGCCACCGCGTCGAGATCGCCCGCGCCCGTCACCGGGCGACCCGCGATCGACAGCAGCACATCGCCTTCCTTCAGCCCCGCCGCGCGGAACGCCTGCCCCGCGCCCTGCGGCCGGACGACGAGCCCGGTCAGCTGGCCCCCCTGCAGGCGGGGGGTGAACAGGATGTCGGACCTCAGCTGCTGGACCGGCACCGCGCCCGCCGGGGCCGAGCCCGGCGGCGGCGCGCCGGTCAGTGGCGTCCCCGATGGCGCAACCACGGCGGCGGGCGCGGGAGCCCCCGACTGGTCGAGGTACAGGTCCTCCGGCGCAGCCCCGCGCGACACGGTGACATGGTCGAACGCGACCGACTTGAGCGTCACCCCCGGCACGATCTCCTCGCCCACCGCGATGCTCTTCTGCGCGCCGTCCGGCCCGGCGATGATCGCCGAGCCGCGCCCGGTCGCCTCGTCGACGCGCGTGCCGTAGAGCTTGAGCTGGAGCGACGTCACCACCGCCGGCCCGGTCTGCGCGCCGCTGACGCGGAAGAACGGGTCGAAGCTGCGGAGCAATTCAGTCGGCTCGGGCGGCACCACCGGCTGCGCGGGCCGCCAGTCGCCCAGCGGCCCCACCGGCGTGACGATCGCCCACACCAGCCGCGCGCATTGCGCCGCCAGACCGGTGAGCAGCACCAGCTCGCCCGCCGAATACGGGTTCACCGCCGGCCACCGCCTTAGCCATCGACGCGCGCGGGCGTCGAGTTTCAACCGCATCACCACTCCCCACGCCCCTGCCGCCCCGTTTAGCGATTTCGTCGCGCTTGCCTAGACTTGGCAAGCGCGGGGCGACGCTGGCAGAAGCGGGCGCATGGACACACCCCGTTCCGGCCTTGACGGCGAGCCGATCGTGCGCGCGATCCTCGCCCATCCCGGCGTGCAGCGGGTGCCGAGCCCCAAGCTGACGCTGTTCATCAAGCGCGCGTTCCTGCCCCCCGAGCTGTGCCGCGCGGTGATCGAGCGGATCGACGCCGGGCGGCGACCCTCGACCATCTCCGACGCCAACGGCAAGGCGAACTTCCGCACCAGCGAGACCTGCGACCTGTCGCGCGAGGACCCGGCGGTCGCCGAGGTGGAGCGCGCGATCGAAGCGCTGACCGGCCTCGATCCCGCGTACGGCGAACCGATCCAGGGCCAACGCTACGCAGTCGGGCAAGAGTTCAACGCGCACACCGATTATTTCGAGCCGACCGGCGTCGACTATCAACGCTATTGCGGGGTCGCGGGCAACCGCACCTGGACGGTGATGATCTACTTGAACGAGCCGGAGGCGGGCGGCGCGACCCGGTTCAAGGCGGCGGACAAGATCATCCAGCCCGAGACGGGCAAGCTCGTCGCCTGGAACAACCGCCGCGCGGACGGAACGCTCAACCCGGCGACGCTGCATTCAGGCATGAAGGTGCGCGCGGGGGTGAAGTATGTGGTCACGAAGTGGTACAGGGAGGGGGTGTGGGGGTGAGGCGGATAAATCGCGGCTTGCCTAGTCTTTGGCTGGCGATGAATGCAATCGGGATTGTAGTTTTTCTCGCGCTAGCTTCGCGGGCATGGATCGAGCCTGAGCTAGCCGATGTGCCGGGGGCAAGCGGAGGTGATGCATTCGTGTGGGCCGGACTGGTGTTTCCGGTTCTTGGCTTTGTTGCGCTGGCACACATCGTTTTCGCGGCGGTCGCGTTGCGATGTTTCATCAAGGCAAAACAATGGGGCGGGGCAGCTGTGCTGCTGCTGTCGTCGATCGCTTGGTTCGTCGCGCTCCTATTTGATAACATGCATCATGGGATGTGAGGTTTCGAGCCGACCCACCTAGCCCGTCACCCCGGGCTTGACCCGGGGTCCCGCTTCTTCTTTTCTCGCCGACATGAACGAGGAACACAGAGGAGGCTGGGTTTACATCATGGCCGACCGTTATCGGGGGACAATCTACGTCGGCGTGACCGCTCACCTGCTGGCGCGGATTTATCAGCATGGAAGCGGCGACGGATCGGATTTCTGCGCACGCTACGGGCTCACGCGCCTGGTCTGGGCGGAGCAGGGCGAGACGATCGAAGACTGCATCGGACATGAGAAGCGTCTGAAACGCTGGCGGCGCGAATGGAAGTTCGAGCTTATCGAGCGCGGCAACGCGGAATGGCGCGACTTGTATGGCCAGCTAGTCTGATTCGCTAACGGCGAAGAAGAAGCGGGACCCCGGCTCAAGGCCGGGGTGACGGTATGTGGTGGGCGAGGGCTGACCCTTTTACTGTTTGACCCTCACCCCACCCTTCATCACCAACCTTACCCGCTCCAGCGCCGTCACATCCCGCGTCGGGTCGCCGTCCACCGCGACCAGGTCGGCGAGCAGCCCCGGGCGGATCGCGCCGAGCCTGTCCTCCAGCCCCAGCACGCGTGCATTGCCCGCCGTCGCGACGCGCAGCACCTCCGCCGGGGCCATGCCCCACGCGACCATCAACTCCTCCTCGCGCGCGTTCCGCCCATGCGCGAACACGCCGGTGTCGCCGCCCGCGCACATCGTCACCCCGCTCCTGAGCGCCGCGGCGAAGCTCGCGCGCTTGGCGGTGATCGCGGGCGGCTCGGGCACCTGCCCGTTCCACCCCCGATAGCGCTGGATCGCGTCGGTCGCCGCCAGCGTCGGGCAATAGGCGACGCCGCGTGCCTTGAGCAGCGCGAAGACCTGCGGCGTGCCCTCGTCGCCGTGCTCCACCGTGTCGACCCCCGCCTCCGCCGCGCGGCGCATCCCCTCGGCGGTGGCGGCGTGCGCGGCGACCTTGCGCCCCGCGTCGTGCGCCGCCTCCACCGCGCCGCGCATTTCCGCGACGGTGAAGGTCGCGGTGGCGCGCGTGCTCCCTTGCCAGTGATAGTCGGCGTAGAGCTTCACCACGTCCGCGCCCTCGCCCATCTGGCGGCGCGCGGCGACGGTCACGCCCTCCCCGCTCGCCTCCTCCGCGCCTTGGGGAACGGGGAAGTTGTAGCCTTTCGGGCCGTACGCCCCCGTGGCGACGATCGCGCGGTTGGCGGAGAGCACGCGCGGGCCGGCGATGACGCCCGTCTCGATCGCCTGCTTCAGCCCCTGGTCCGCGTCCCCGGCCCCCTCCGTGCCGAGGTCACGCACGGTGGTGAACCCGGCCATGAGCGTCGCCTTCGCGGCGACCACGGCGCGCGCGACGCGGAGGGAGAGCGGTTCCTTGAGCACCTGATCGTTCCAGCTCGCCTCGTTATACGGGTGAAGGAACAGGTGGACGTGCGAGTCGATCAGCCCGGGGAGGAGCGTGGTGCCGGGGAGCTTCACCTCCTCCGCGCCGGGCGGGGGTGTCAGATTGGGGCCGACGGCGGCGATCTTGTCGCCCTCGACCAGCACGCGCCAGCCGGGGTGGGTGACGCCGTCGGTGGCGGTGAAGACGCGGTCTGGTTCGAGGAGGATAGGGTGAGGCGGCGCGTGCGCGGAGGTGGCGAGCAGGGCGAGCGGGAGGAGGCGCTTCATGCGTATAGGTTTGGCGCGGTCGCTCGGGGAAGGGAAGGGCCAAGCTCCTCGCCGTTCACGGGGAGGGGGACCATGCCGAAGGCATGGTGGAGGGGGCTGGCCGCGTGCGCACTCCGCGAGCCCCCTCCACCACGCCGCTTCGCGTCGCGGTCTCCCTCCCCGCGAGCGGGGAGGAGCTTGGGGCCGTGCGATACAGAACGTCTGCCTAACGGGCCGCGCCGCGGCAAAGCCGCGTCGTCGAAGCTCGGCGTTGCCGAGCCCGGCCGCGCTTGCGCGAGGATGCGCTGAGCTTCGCTCAGTGCGCCCGCGCTGCGCGCTGGTGGGCGCGACAGGGATTGAACCTGTGACCCCACCCGTGTGAAGGGTGTGCTCTACCGCTGAGCTACGCGCCCCCGCGATGCGGGAAGCGGGCGTTTATGCGGGCGGCTCCCGCGTGTCCAGCCCTGTTCGCGGGTTCCCGTCCCAGGACCGCGCCTTACCCTCCCCGGCGAAGGCCGGGGCCCAGCTGAGCCGGTCAAATGGGCCCCGGCCTTCGCCGGGGAGGGTTCCTTCCCACGACCCGCCGCGGCAAAGCCGCGTCGTCGGACGGGTTCGCTGGCGCGCCCCGCCGGCCGGGCTGGCCCGCGTGGCGCGCAGCGTGCGCGCTCTCGCAGGCTGCGCGCTAGTTCACATGATCCTTCAAGATCTTCCCCGCCTTGAACTTGGGCTGGGTCGATGCCTTGATGCTCATCGGCTCGCCCGTGCGCGGGTTGCGGCCCTCGCTCGCCTTGCGCCGCGACAGCGAGAAGGTGCCGAAGCCGACCAGCCGCACCTCGTCGCCCTTCTTGAGCTGCGCGGAGATGGTGTCGAACACCGCCTCTACCGCGCGGATCGCCTCGCCCTTGCCGAGCCCCGCGCGCTCCCCGACCGCGGCGATCAACTCCATCTTGTTCATGCGCGCACCATCCCCCCGGCCCAAGCGGCTTAACGTCGATATGTCGATGCGGAGTCGCCCCGGACGACCGCGAAGCCGCCAGTAAGCCGCGATGGTTTACGCCTGTCAAACGAAACCGCCGCGCCCGTTCGGACGCGGCGGCTAAGTCATTGCGCTACATCAATGGTGCCGTTCGCCCCCGACCGGTGCGATCGGCGCGGGCGGGAAGGCGGCGAGCTCGTCCGCGTCCGTCCAGTCGATCGCCTCGACCGGCTGGACCAGCGCCAGCCGCAGCACCTCATCGACATGCGCAACGGGCACGATCGTCAGCCCGTCCTTGATGTTCTGCGGGATGTCGGCGAGGTCCTTCTCGTTCTCCTGCGGGATCAGCACCGTCTCGATGCCGCCGCGCAATGCCGCGAGCAGCTTTTCCTTGAGCCCCCCGATCGGCAGCACGCGCCCACGGAGCGTCACCTCGCCCGTCATCGCCACCTCGCGCCGGATCGGCGTGCCGGTCAGCGTCGACACGATCGAGGTGACGATGCCCACGCCCGCGCTCGGCCCGTCCTTGGGCGTCGCGCCCTCGGGCAGGTGGATATGGATGTCCTTGCGGTTGAACAGGCTCGGCTTAATGCCATAGCTCGGCGCGCGCGCCTTGACGTAGCTCCACGCGGTCTCGATCGATTCCTTCATCACCTCGCCGAGCGTGCCCGTCAGCTTGGCCGAGCCCTTGCCCGGCACCGTCACCGATTCGATGGTGAGCAGCTCGCCGCCGACCTCGGTCCAGGCGAGCCCGGTAACCGCGCCGATCTGGTGCTCGGTCTCGCTCAGGCCATGGCGGTACTTCTGCACGCCCGCATATTCGTGGAGATTGTCGGGGGTGATCGTCACCCCCTTGGTCTTGCCCTCCAGAATCTGCCTGAGCACCTTGCGCGCAAGTTTGGCAATCTCGCGCTCGAGCGTCCGCACCCCCGCCTCGCGGGTGTAGCGCTGGATCAACGCGCGCAGCCCCTCGGGCGTGAGCGTGAACTCGCCCGCCTTCAGCCCATGCGCCTCGACCTGCTTGGCGATGAGGTGCCGTTCGGCGATCTCAACCTTCTCGTCCTCGGTATAGCCCTCCAGCCGGATGATCTCCATCCGGTCGAGCAGCGGCTGCGGCAGGTTGAGCGTGTTCGCGGTGCAAACGAACATCACGTCGGAAAGGTCGATGTCGATCTCGAGATAATGGTCGTTGAACCGGTGGTTCTGCTCGGGATCGAGCACCTCCAGCAACGCCGACGCCGGGTCGCCGCGGAAGTCCTGTCCGAGCTTGTCGATCTCGTCGAGCAGGAACAACGGGTTGCTCGCCCCCGCCTTGCGCAGGTTGGTGACAATCTTGCCCGGCAGCGAGCCGATATAGGTACGCCGGTGCCCACGGATTTCCGCCTCGTCGCGCACGCCGCCGAGCGACTGGCGGATGAATTCGCGCCCGGTCGCCTTGGCGATGCTCTTGCCAAGCGAGGTCTTGCCGACGCCGGGCGGGCCGACGAGGCACAGGATCGGCCCCTTCAGCTTGTTGGTGCGCGCCTGCACCGCGAGGTACTCGACGATGCGGTCCTTTACCTTCTCCAGCGCATAATGGTCCTCGTCGAGCGTGGTCTGCGCGGCGGCAATGTCCTTCTTCACCTTGCTCTTCTTGCCCCAGGGCAGCCCGAGCAGCACGTCGAGATAGTTGCGCACCACCGTCGCCTCGGCGCTCATCGGCGCCATGGTCTTTAGCTTCTTCAGCTCCGACGTCGCCTTCTGCCGCGCCTCCTTGGACAGCTTGAGCGTCGCGATCTTCTGCGTCAGCTCGGCGATCTCGTCGCCATCGCCTTCCTCGCCGTCATTGCCCAGCTCGCGCTGGATCGCCTTCAGCTGCTCGTTGAGGTAGTATTCGCGCTGCGTCTTCTCCATCTGGCGCTTGACGCGGCTCTTGATCTTCTTCTCGACCTGCAGGACGCCGAGCTCGCCCTCCATCAGCGCGAACGCCATCTCCAGCCGCTTGGCGGGATCGGCTTCCTCCAAAGCCTTCTGCTTTTCGGAAACCTTGACCGCGATATTGGCCATCAACGCGTCCGAGAGCTTCGCCGCCTCGACGATCTCGGCGAGCTGGACCGCAGTCTCGGCGGGAAGTTTCTTGTTGAGCTTGGCGTAATTCTCGAACTGGTTGACCGCCGAGCGCATCAGCGCCTCGACCTCGGTCCCCTCGGGCGCGAGCTCGTCGAGAAAGGCGATTTCGGCGGTCAGGTGATCGCCCGACTCGTCGAGCGACACGAAGGACGCGCGTTGCTTGCCCTCGACCAGCACGCGCACGGTGCCGTCGGGGAGCTTGAGCAATTGCAACACGCTGGCGGTGACGCCGACATCGTACAGGTCGGCACGCGCGGGATCGTCCTCGCCCGGGTCGAGCTGGGCGACGAGGAAGATTTCCTTGTCGCCCGCCATCGCCGCTTCCAGCGCGGAGACGGACTTGTCGCGGCCGACGAACAAGGGAACGATCATGGACGGGAACACGACGATGTCGCGCAACGGCAGAACGGGAAGGTCGGTCATGCAGGCTCCGGATAGGCCACAGGTGGCCTGATGTCCGGACCTATATGGGTCGGCGGCGGCGCGGCATCAATCGGCCGCGCTCTCGCCCTCCACACCGTCATAGGTCAGCCGTTTGTTGCGTGGTCCGAAGGTCGTCCGCATCACCGCCCAGTCGCGGGCGATGCGCGCGTGCCGTACCTTGCGCTCCGCGCGCCAGCGACGGCGGCGCGATCGGCGAACGCCCTGCACCAACAACGTCATGCACACGAATACCAGTGCCACAATGGCCACAATCATCGACATGGCTCTACCCCGCCCCGAGTCGCACCAGTTGCGAGCCGCTACCGCATAGCTTGCGGAATGTTACAGTTTAAGTAGTCTGGATTAGCATGGACCAATAAATCGCGGTTGTTTCGGTTCTAACTTGGGACAGGCTGACATCGCCCGTGCGGCGGGGTAGCAGCAACTCCATGCTGCTCGCCGCCCTCGCCCTCGCCGCCGCCGTCCACCTCCCGGGCAGGGGCGAGTCGGCGATAACCGAGCAAACCCAACGCTCTGGCGGGCCGGTCGTGCCCGAACAGGCCGCATTGCACATGGACGCCGCGGACCTCCAGTTCGAGGTGCTGCCCGACACGGAGACGCTGAACGGCGTCGCGACGTTGTCGTTCACCACCCGCGCGCCGTTGACGCGGTTGCTGATCGACCTCGACCGCAACCTGCCCGTCAGCGCGATCCGAATCGACGGCGAAGGCCTGCCCCGGTCGGCATGGAGCAACCCGGACGGGCGGCTCGTCATCGCCCTGCCAGCCCCGCTCGCGGCCGGTGCGCGCTTCACCGCGCAGATCAGCTATGGCGGGCAGCCGCATGTCGCGGTCAAGGCGCCGTGGGACGACGGC
>CAXTTU010000145.1:0-8122 GCA_964247225.1 uncultured Sphingomonas sp.
TGGAGATGCCGGTGGCGGGGCGGATCACCTCCGCGTTCGGCTGGCGCTTCCACCCAATCCTCGGCTTTGCGCGGATGCACAAGGGCGTCGACATCGCCGCGCCCTTCGGCACGGCAATCGAAGCCGCGATCGACGGGGTCGTCCGCTTCGCAGGCTGGCATGGCGGTCACGGCAATTTCGTCGAGCTCGGCCACCAGGGCAACGTACAAACCGGCTATGGCCATATGAGCAGGATAGCGGTGCGCATCGGCGAGCATGTGCGCCGGGGTCAGGTGATTGGCTATATCGGCATGACCGGCCTCACCACCGGCCCGCATCTGCACTGGGAAGTATACAAGAACGGCGTCGCGGTGAACCCGATGTCAATCAATTACGCCAGCACCGCCAGCCTGCCTGATGCGGACATGCAGGCGTTCAAGGCGAGGGTGGCGGAATTGCTGGCCGGGCGCGCGACGCCGTAGCGAAGCTAGGGCGAGCATAAAGCCCGGCCCGGCCAGCGCGGCGGAAAGCCGCGTCTGACGACGCGGGCTTTGCCCGCGGCGGGCGATCAAGGGACGGCCACCCTCACCCCTCCCCGCCAATCCGCTCCAGCTTCGCCATCGCCGCCTCCGGCAGCTCCAGCTCCACCGCCGCCAGGTTCTCGCGCAGATGCGCCACCGACGACGTACCCGGGATCAGCAGGATGTTCGGCGACCGGCGCAACAGCCAGGCCAGCGCCACCTGCATCGGCGTTGCGCTAAGCTCGGCGGCGACCTCGTGCAGCTCGTCCGCCTGAAGCGGCGAAAAGCCCCCGAGTGGAAAGAATGGCACATAGGCGATGCCCGCCGCCGCCAATTCGTCGATCATCAGGTCGTCCCCGCGATGCGCGAGATTGTACTGGTTCTGCACGCAGACGATCTCGACCAGTTCCCGCGCCTCGCGCACCTGCGCCAGCGTCACGTTGCTGAGGCCGATGTGGCGGATCAGCCCCTCGCGCTGCATCGCCGCCAGCGCGGTCAGCTGCGCGTCGACCGGCGTCTCCGCCGGGCCATGCCCCGCGCCGCCGCCCATGAAGCGCATGTTGACGACCTCCATCGCGTCGAGTCCCAGTCGGCGGAGATTGTCCTCCACCGCGCGACGCAGCTCGTCGGGGCTCTGCGCCGGGTTCCACGACCCGTCGCTCCCCCGCAGCGCCCCTACCTTGGTCACGAGCACGAGGTCATCGGGGTAGGGATGCAGCGCCTCGCGGATCAGCTCGTTGACGACGTGGGGGCCGTAGAAGTCGCTGGTGTCGATGTGGTCCACCCCGCTCGCCACTGCGTCCTGCAGCACCGCCAGAGCGGCGTCGCGGTCGCGCGGCGGGCCGAACACGCCGGGGCCCGCCAGCTGCATGGCGCCATAGCCCATGCGCTTGACCG
Organism: uncultured Sphingomonas sp.; assembly: GCA_964247225.1. Lineage (GTDB taxonomy): Bacteria > Pseudomonadota > Alphaproteobacteria > Sphingomonadales > Sphingomonadaceae > Sphingomonas. The sequence goes on from CAXTTU010000145.1 coordinate 1,398, forward strand.
TCCGATCCCCGAGCGTGAACGTGCCTGCCTTGTCGATTGCCGCCATGCCATGTCTCCTTCGCTCGCTGATATAGCCGTGGGGGAGCCGCGCGATAAGCAGGTACAATCGGCACGGCCCGTGCGGGAGCATGAACAATGGCAGCGGACCTTGGCGATCTGGCAGCGCTGATGGCGGTGGCGAACGCGCGCGGCTTTCGCGACGCGGCGCGCGCCAGCGGGCGGAGCGCGTCAAGCCTCAGCGAGGCGGTGCGTCGGCTGGAGACGCGGCTCGGCGTCCGCCTGCTCCACCGCACCACGCGCAGCGTCGCGCCGACGGAAGCGGGCGCGCGATTGCTCGAGCGGCTCGGCCCCGCGCTGGGCGAGATCAAGGCAGCGCTAGACGTGGTGAACAGTTTCCGCGACCGGCCCGCGGGCACGCTTCGCCTCAACGTGCCGGTCAGCGCCGCCCGGCTGGTGCTGCCCGCGATCCTGCCCCCGTTCCTCGCCGCCTATCCCGACATCCGCGTCGAGGTGATCGCGGAAGACGGGTTCGTCGACCTGCCCGCCGCCGGATGCGACGCGGGGATACGCTATGACGAGCGGCTGGAGGCGGACATGATCGCGGTGCCGGTCGGCCCGCGCGTGCAGCGCTTCGCGACCGCCGCCGCGCCCGCCTATCTCGACCGGCGCGGGCGGCCCGAACACCCGCGCGACCTGCTCGCGCACGCCTGCCTTACCGGTCGTTTCGCGAGCGGCGCGACAACGCCGTGGGAGTTTGAGCGCGACGGCGAGGTGGTGCGGGTCGAGCCTGACGGGCCGCTGGTCGTCCGCGTCGGCGCGGCCACCGACCTCGCGGTGGACGCCGCAGTGGCGGGAACGGGGGTGATCACGTTGTTCGAGGATTGGCTCCGCCCGTATCTCGACAGCGGCGCGCTGGAACCGGTGCTGGAGGAATGGTGGCAGCGGTTCTCGGGGCCGTTCCTGTATTATCCGGGGCGACGGCTGGTGCCCGCGCCGTTGCGGGCGTTTGTGGATTTCGTGGCGGCGGGGCGCGCCGCGTCAACGGCGTGAGCGTGAATGCCAGCCACGCCGAGCGAGGCGTATCTCAACGCGGTCCGCGAAAGCGTTGCTATTGCGCCCCGCACCGCAGCCGCACTTGCGCCGCCCCCGTGGTGGTCGGCAGGCTGGCCGTCAGCGTCGCACCGCCATCGATCGGCGGCGCGACGAAGCGCGAGAACTCGGCCATCACCTTGCGCGTCGCGCCCGCGGGCAGGTCGATCGCATCCGACCGGTCGGCACCGAGCAACGGGCGGGGCGTCGCTTGCCCGGCCGGATCATAGCCCGTCTCGTCGCTTGCCGCGACCAGCCCCGCGGCCTCGCCCCCGTGCCGGAGCGCGAGGCCCGACAGCGATACCCGGACCGGCACCGATCCCGTGTTCGCATAGCTGACGTACAGCGTCTGGCTGCCCCGGCTGGTCCAATTGCCCGACACGCTGACCGCCAGCGGCCCCGCGCGCAGCCGCGCGGTGTCGTCCGCGACGTCGGTTTTCGCCAGCGTCACCCCCTGCGCCGGCTCGGGCATCAGCCGCCCTTCGGTCCCCGACGAGCAGCCGCCGGCGGCCAGCAACAGCGCCAGCGCCAGCGCGGCCAGGCGCGTGCCGCTCACGGCGCGGTCGCCAGTTGCTCGATCGGCAAGCCCAGCTTGCGCCGTGTCAGGCTGTGCGCCCCGCCCAGCTCGCGATCGGCCTGCAACCCGTTGCGGCGCTGGAAGTCGCGCACCGCGTCCAGCGTGGCACTGTGCGAGCGCCCGACCAGCCCGTCCGCGTACCGGCCATCGAGATAGCCGAGCGCGACCAACTTGTCCTGCATCGCCTTGATCTCGCGGTCGCCGCCGGGGGCGAGCGTCGAGGCGGGGGTGCGATAGGGCGCGCTTCGTTTGCCGGCGCGGATCACGTCGCGGACATAGGAAAAGCGCGGGTCGAAGGGCGAGGCGTTGCCGCCGGTGACGCCGGGCCCGTAATCCGCCTTGAGCGCGCGCCGGTCCGCCTCGCGCAGGAACCAGGTCTCGATGATCGACGCCTGCTGTTCGACGCCGAACGCGTTCCAGCTCTTGCCCCAATCGGACGCATGCAGCGTATACGCCTCCGCGCGGTGGTTCTCCCAACCGCGCCACCGCCGCTGTTTCACGATGTCCTTGATGCCCGCCGAGAGCTGGTCGGTGATCGACTGGCCCATATAGAAGGTTGGCCAGACGCCATGCTCGCCCTGCCAGACGTGGCACAGCTCGTGGATCAACGTCGTGCGCCGGTACAGGCTGTCCATGATCGAATGGAACCCGGCGGGCCAGCAGATCGAATAGGTGAAGTAGACATGTCGCGGCAGGTCCATCCCCGCCAGCGTCACCGGCGTCTGCCCGATCGCGAGGTCGGCGATGTAGACGCGGTCGTACGGGACCGAGTCGCGATACACGGTCCGCGCGAGCGCGATCTCCTGCGCGTACAGCTTGCGCATTTGCGGCATGGACCTCTCCCCGGTTGCGGCAATGAAACGTTTGTCATGCTTCGCGGTTCAATGCGAGGGCGCGCGGATGGAGGACTTAGTGATCTGGTGGTGCACGCCTCTGCCTGGGCGGGAGGGGGGCTGTTCTTTCGCTCATTAAGGGCTGGGAAAGCTATCCAGCTTCCGCCGATCAGGGCCCGCCGCGGGCAAAGCCCGCGTCGTCGGACGGGTCGAGCCAGGGCTCGCCCGCCGGCCGGGCCGGTAGCTGCGCGGCTTGCCGCGCACCGGCGCGGGCGTGGCCGCGCCTGCTACCGGCCTTGCACCCTCCACCGCCTAATCGTCCGCGTAATGATGTCGTCCTCCCCGCCCGTCTCCTTCCACAGCTCGGAGAAGAGCGGGTCCCCCGACGCCGGGCGCTTGGATTCCTCCAGCCCGTCGAACGCCACCCGGATCGGAATGCCGACGCCCTCGCCGCAGATGATGCACTCGCGGTTCCTGAGCGCCGGGATCGCGTCGAGGAAACCGCGCGCGCCCTCGGGCATCGCCGCGCGGACATAGGCCTGGTCGCGGTCGTTGTTGAGCCGCATCGCGATGATCGTGCCGCATTGCGACAGCACGCCCTCCGCGAGGTCGGACGGTCGCTGCGTGATGAGCCCCAGCGACACGCCGTATTTTCGCCCTTCCTTCGCAATCCGCCCCAGAATGCGTCCGACCGACGAGCCGTCGGTGTTGCGGTCGCTCGGGATGTAGCGGTGCGCTTCCTCGCAGACGAGCAGGATCGGGCGTTGCGGCTCGTTGCGCGACCAGATCGCATAGTCGAACACCATGCGCGCGAGCACCGCCACCACCACCGAGGTGATCTCGCTCGGCACGCCGGACACGTCGATGATCGAGATCGGCTTGCCGTCGCCCGGCAGGCGGAAGATGCGCTGGAGGAACCCGGCCATCGTGTCCGCGACCAGCATCCCGGAGAACATGAAGCCGTAGCGCGGGTCCGCCTTGACCTCCTCGATCTTGGTCTTGAGCCGCAGATACGGCGCGGTGTCGCCCGCCCGGTCCATCTTGCCCATCTCGAGCTGGATCAGGTTGGTGAGGTCGCTCAAGAGGTACGGGACCGGCGCGTCCACCGTCAGCTTGGGGATTTCCTGCCCGATGCGGTTCTTCTGCCGCGCGAGCAGCAGGCATTTGGCGAGGATGTCCGCGTCGATCTGCCGGTCGCCGCCCGACGAGGTGACGAACACCTCGCAATGTTCCTCGAAGTTCATCAACCAGTACGGCATGGCGAGGTTGGACACGTCGAACAGCGCGCCGTTGCGCTTGAACGCCTGGCTGTATTCGCCGTGCGGGTCGATCATCACGATATGCCCCTGCGGCGCGAGCTCGCAAATACGGTGCAGGATCAAGGCGGCGCTGGTCGACTTGCCGGTGCCGGTCGAGCCGAGCAGCGCGAAATGCTTGCCCAGCATCGCGTCCACATACAGCGCGCCGCGGATTTCGCGGGTCGGATAGACGGTGCCGATCTCGATATTGGCGCGGTCGTCGGCGGCGTAGATCTGTTTCAGGTCGCCGGTGGTGACGGGATACACCTTGCCGCCCGGGGTCGGGTAGCGGGTGACGCCGCGACGGAAATGGTAGAGCTTGCCCGTCAGTCGCTCCTCGTCGCCCTCGCCGAGAAAGTCGACCTGCGCGATCGCCCGGTCGGGATCCCCATCCGACAGGCGGAGCGAGCGGATGGAGGCGACGAGCCAGCTCGGCCCCACGCGTACCTTGATCTGGCTGCCGACCTGCCCTCCGCTAGCGACCACCGGGTCGGGATCGTCCGCCAATCCCTCCAGCGTCGCGAGGTCGAGCAGCACCTGGCTTCCCGACCCGCCGATCGCGAGCACCACGCCGAGATGCGCGGCGCTCCCCGCGGGCTCCGCATCGGCAAAGGCGGCCCGGCCCGAAAACTCGATCATCACACGCGACCTTTTTGGTTACGTGAGGGCTATGGCGGGCGAGTCGTGAAGATCGCGTTGCGCTATCGCCGCCCCGCCAGCCACCCCGCACCCCAGCCGAGCAGCACCGCCAGCGCCACCGCGACGAGGCCATAAGCGAGCGGATCGCGGTCGGCGGCGCGCGCGACAAAGCGCTCCAGCCCCGACTTGCGGATCGCGATCCCGCGCGTGGCGACCGCGAGCACATGGCCATCGCGGATCAGGAACGTCTCGGCGGTGAAGCGTCCCACCGGCACCCGCGCCGGAATGCGCACACGCGCCCGATATAGAACGCCGTCGGTGATGCTCACCGCGCCCGGTGCTTCATAGTAGAGGCCCGAGCGGCGTTTCAGCTCCACCAGCCCGCGCTGAAACCGGTCCTGCTCCTCGGCGGAGGCGGAGGAGGCGGGGGAGAGCTGCAGCCCGTCCACGCCCAGCTCGTACACCGCGCGCGTTTGTGCATCGAGCAGCTTGAAGAGCGGGCGCGATGAGGCGACCGCATAGAAGCTGGGCGCGGACTGGTAGCGCAGCCGCGCGGCGTTGACCCATATGCCTGCGACCTTTTCCTTCTCGCGGACCAGGATCGACTGGGTCGGCCCTTTCACCACCACCGCGACATCGGCCGCGTCGCCACGCCCGGGCACCCGCCCGCCGGGGTAGAGGATCGCGCCGAACAGGAGGAGGTCCGCGCCGGTGAAGCTGTACGCGATCTGCACCTCGCGCTGCGACACGTCCGGGACAAGCACGGGCTTAGCCTGCGCGAGCAGCAGCGGGGCCGCGAGCGCCAGCCATCCTGCCCTCACGACAGCTCCACCGAATACAGCTCCTCGGGCCGCCAGGTCAGCCCGATGAAGATACGCACCCCCACCGCCAGCACGATCAGCGCCAACGCAAGCCGCAGATACTCCGGCTTGACCCGCATCGCGAACCGCGCGCCCAGCTGCGCGCCGATCACCGATCCGAGCAGCAACAGCACCGCCAGCACCATGTCCACCGCCTTGGTCGTGGTCGCGTGGACCAAGGTCGCGGCGGCGGTGACGAACAGCGTCTGGAACAGGCTGGTCCCCACCACGACCTGCGTCCCCATGCCGAGCAGGTAAAGCATCGCGGGCACGAGGATGAACCCGCCGCCCACGCCAAGCAGGATCGTCAGGATGCCCACGACGAAACCGAGCAACAGCGGCGCGAGCGGGGAGATATATAGCCCCGACTGGTAGAAGCGCGTGCGGAACGGCAGCGCGGCGACGAGCGGGTGGTGGCGGCGCTTGGGCGGGGGCGGCGGACGGCGACCCTTGGCGACGCGGATTGCGCGCACCGACTCGGTGAGCATCAGCAGGCCGATCGAGCCCAGCAGCACGACATAGACGACCGCGATCACCGTATCGATCTGCCCCGTCGTCTGGAGCAGGCGGAACAGCCAGCCGCCCGCGAGCGAGCCCGTAGCGCCGCCTGCGACGAGCACGCCACCCATCTTCACGTCAACACCGCGGCGGCGGAAATGCGCGAACACCCCCGACACGCTCGCCCCCGTCACCTGGCTCGCGGCGGAGGCGGCGGCGACGGTCGGCGGGATGCCATAGACGATGAGGAGCGGCGTAGTGAGGAACCCGCCGCCGATCCCGAACATCCCCGACAACAGCCCCACCACCAGCCCCAGCCCGACGATCACGAGCGCGTTCACCGATAGGTTGGCGATGGGGAGGTACACGTCCATGCGCTCGCCGGACTAGCCCGGTTGCGGGAGCGGGGGAACCTCAGAAGTCGGTGCCCACCGTCAGCGCGGGGCCGGAGCCGGGCTTCGCGCCGCCCGCAACCCGCTCGCGCCAGTCAAGTGTGAGGCGCAGGCTATGCTTCGCGACCGGCAGCGACGCGCCGAGCGTCGGGCCGACATCAACGCGGGCCGCGCCGGGCTGCGCGCCGCCCCATGCGCCGATGCCGAGGTCCAAGCGCTTGCCGAGCGGGTGCGTGAGCCGGGCCGCGCCGTCGGCGAACGCCTCTACCCGGTCGCGCTTGACCGCGCCCGCCTCGCCATACGCCTCCAACCGGAAGCCATGCGCGACGGGTGTCGGGTTAAGCCCGGCGATCGCGAACAGCGCGGGGCCGCCGCGCTCGCCGTCGAGCGACACGCGCTGCTCGGCGATCAGCGTCACCGGCGCGCGCGTCGGTCGCCAGGCGACGCCCAGCCCCGCTTCACGCCCCGGCCCGCTGAGCGGCGCGGAGACGCGGGCGGTGAGCGCGACGCGATGCGCCGCGTCCAGCGCGTAGTTGATC
>CAXTTU010000146.1:0-1522 GCA_964247225.1 uncultured Sphingomonas sp.
GCTCGCCCCGCGCGCGGGCGCGGTGCGGTGGCGGCAGGCGCAAGTGCTCGCCCGGCTGAAGCGAGTGGCGGAAGCGCGCGGGGCGGCGACGGCGGCGCTGGCCGACCCCGGGTTCACGGATCGCGCAGCGGCGTCCGCCTTGCTCAACCGCTTGCCTACGCGCTGACGGGGCCGCTACGCGCTCGCGCATGGACCCACTCCACCGCATCGCCGCCGCGCTGGAGCGGCTTTCCCCGCCGCCAGCGCCCGCGGCCGACCCGCTCGCCCACCCCGCCTATGTGTGGCGCGGCGAGCAGCTCGAAGCGGCGCGCGCGTTCCGTCCGTTGCCGCTCGCGCTGCTCCACGGCGTCGACGCGCAGAAGGCGACATTGCTCGCCAATGTCGAGCGGCTGGCGGCCGGGCACGCGGCGCAGGACGTGCTGCTCTGGGGCGCGCGCGGCACGGGCAAGTCGGCGTTGGTGGTGAGCACGGTGGCGGACGTGCAGGACAGGGGCGGGCGGGTCGCGCTGGTGGAGGTGGTGACGCCGCAGCTGGCGACCTTGCCCGGGCTGTTCGCGGTACTCGCGGAGGTGCCGCGCGCCTGGGCGGTGTTCATCGATGACCTCGGCGTCGATGCCGCGGCGGAAGCGCGCGCGCTTCGCTCGCTGCTGGAGGGCGGGGCGGAGGCGCGGCCCGCCAATGCACGGTTGTTCGTCACCAGCAACCGTCGCCATCTCGGTGCGCGGGCGATGGCGGACCAGGCGAACGCGGTGAACGCGCGCGACGTGCTCGACGACGAACTCGCGCTGGCGGACCGCTTCGGGCTCAGCCTCGGGTTCCACACCGTCGACCAGGACGCGTATCTCGCGATCGTGCGGGGCTATGCCGAGGCACACGCGCTGCCCTTCGACGGAGCGGACGCGCTCGGCTGGGCGCAGCGACGCGGCAGCCGGTCGGGGCGGGTGGCGTGGCAATATGCGGTGGAGCTGGCCGGGAGGATGGGACGGGCGGTCAGCTGAAGGCGTCAGCCACATCTGTCTGATCGCGCGCGCCGTGGCGAATAGCGACGATCTCAACCGCGCTGGCCGTCACGCGGTGATAGATGATGTATGGCGGCACCGGTACGCTTCGCGCGTCGGGATGAATGTCCGGGCGTGGCGAGCTTGACTCGGGAAAGGTGGCCAGGCGTGCGGTTGCAGCGATGATCCGCTCGACCAGCCGATCAGCCGCCTCCGGATTGCGCGCGGCGAGGTAGCGCCAGATCTGCCTCAGGTCTTCCCGAGCGGCACGTGAGCGGCGAATCCGCATGGTTGTCGCGCCTTGTCAGTCGACTCTGTTCGCGACCGGTGCTCTTATTTCCGCAAGCGTGAAGTTCCCTTCGAGCCATTGGTCGGCTCGGGTGCGCTCTTCCCACTGAAGGCGAAGATCGTCGTTCGACTGATACGCACCGCTCCACAGCCGCAAGGCGTCGACAACGACTTCGGCGTCGCTGCCATATTCGCCGGCTATGACGGCCATGTCGACTGCGCGCGCCGTGTCGCCG
>CAXTTU010000146.1:1532-8100 GCA_964247225.1 uncultured Sphingomonas sp.
GATTTCGACCGTAATCCTGCGCATCTCACCCATGTCGCACCTCCGCCATGCCGTTACCACGCCTACCCCAACGCCTCCACCTGTTCGGCCAGTTCGAGCCAGCGCAGTTCGGCGGCGTCCTTGTCCGCGCGCGCGGTCTCGAGCGCGTGCATCAGCTTGGCGAACGCTCCCGGGTCGCGGGCGTAGAGACCGGCATCGGCGAGCCGCGCCTCATCGCGGGCGATGGCGGTGTCGATCGCCTCGATTCGGGCGGGCAGCTGGTCGAAGTCGCGTTGATCCTTGTATGACAGTTTCGCGCGGGATGTCGGCACGACGGCGGGCGCATCTGCTTTGGGAGCAGAGGGTCGCTTCGCTTCCACCCTCGGCTTGCGCTTGCGCTCCCAGTCCTCGTACCCGCCAGCGACCACGTCGACCGTCCCCGACCCGTCGAGCCCCAGCGTCACCGTTACCGTGCGGTCGAGAAAGTCGCGGTCGTGGCTGACGATCAGCACCGTGCCGTCATAGTCCGCGATGACCTCCTGCAAGAGGTCGAGCGTCTCCAGGTCGAGGTCGTTGGTCGGCTCGTCGAGCACCAGCAGGTTGGAGCGCCGCGCGAACTCGCGCGCGAGCAGCAGGCGCGAGCGTTCGCCGCCCGATAAGGTGCCGACCTTCGCCTCGATCATGTTGGGGTCGAACAGGAACTCCTTGAGGTAGCCGTGGACGTGCTTCTTGACGCCCAGCACCTCGATCCAGTCGCCGCCATCCGCCAGCACTTCGCGCACGCTCTTGTCGGGAGCCATGAGCTTGCGCTGCTGGTCGATGACGACGCCGTCGAGCGTCTTGGCCAGCTTCACCTCGCCGCTGTCGGGCGCGAGCTCGCCGGTGAGCAGCTTGAGCAACGTGGTCTTGCCCGCGCCGTTGCGCCCGACGATGCCGATCCGGTCGCCGCGCGTGACGCGCAAACTGAGGTCGCGGATGATGGTGCGGTCGCCATAGGCCTTGGTCGCGTGCTTGGCGTCGATCACCGTCCGGGTCCGCACGTCGTCGGTGCCGATCGACAGGTTCGCCGCACCTTGCGGTCCCAGCATCGACGCGCGTTCGGCGCGCATTTCCTTGAGCTTGGAAAGCCGCCCCTGGTTGCGGCGGCGGCGGCCGGTGACGCCGCGCTGGAGCCAATGCTCCTCCAGCTTGAGCCGCGCGTCGAGCTTCTCGGCGGCGCGTTGCTCCTCCGCATAGACCTGATCGGTCCACGCCTCGAACCCGCCAAAGCCGATCTCCGCGCGGCGGATCGTGCCGCGGTCGAGCCATAGCGTCTGGCGGGTCAGGCGGGTGAGGAAGGTACGGTCATGGCTGATGACGACGAACGCGCCGGTGAAGCGCGCCAGCCATTCCTCCAGCCACTCGATCGCGACGATGTCGAGATGGTTGGTCGGTTCGTCGAGCAGCAGCACGTCCGGCTCCTGCGCCAGCGCGCGGACGATCGCGGCGCGCCGTCGCTCGCCGCCCGACGCGGATGCCGCCTCTCGGCTGAGGTCGATGCCGAGCTGGTCGGCGATCGCGTCCGCCTCGTGGCGCGGCGGCGCGTCGGGGCCGGCAAGGACATAGTCGAGCAGGGTGGCATGGCCAGCGACGCTCGGATCCTGTTCGAGCATCACCACGCGCGTGCCGGGCACGATCGTGCGGCGGCCCTCGTCCGAGTCGATGGTCCCTGCGATCAGCTTCAGCAACGTCGTCTTGCCCGCGCCGTTGCGCCCAATCAGCGCCAGCCGGTCACGCGCGCCGATGTGGAGGCTGAGGTGGCGGAACAGCCAGCCCGAGCCCTGAACTAGTCCGAGGTCTTCGTACGACAAAACAGGTGCAGCCATGCGGGCGAGGTAAGGGGCGGGGACTGGACCGGCAAGCAAAGCTATTCAGAGGATGTTCAACGCCCCCGGTCGATGTAAGCGCCTATGATGCTCCCCGCGCTTCTCATGCTTGCGATGCCCCCGCCACCCGCGCCCGACCAGCGGCGCGAGCAGGACCAGGCATGGGCAGCGGCGAAGAGCGGGCGCATCCTGCCGCTCAAGGAAATCGAGCGGCGGGTGCTGCCGACGATGGCGGGCGCGCAATATTTGGGGGTCGAGTTCGACGCCGACACCGCGGTTTACACGCTCAAGTTCCTGCGCGATGGCGCGGTGATCTGGGTGGAGGTCGACGGTCGCACGGGGCAGGTCGTCGGCCGCACCGGACGATAACAGGGAGAGACTGAAATGCGGGTCCTGATCGTGGAGGACGAGCCCAATCTCGGCCAGCAGCTCAAGAACACGCTGGAGGGCGCAGGCTATGCCATCGACCTCGCGACCGATGGCGAGGAGGGGCACTTCCTCGGCTCGACCGAAAGCTATGACGCGATCGTGCTCGACCTGGGGCTGCCGGAGGTCGACGGGCTGACCGTGCTCGACCGCTGGCGCAAGGAAGGGCGCGCCGCCCCCGTGCTGGTGCTCACCGCGCGCGACAGCTGGTCGGACAAGGTGGCGGGGCTCGACGCTGGCGCGGACGATTACCTCGCCAAGCCGTTTCAGACCGAGGAGCTGATCGCCCGGTTGCGCGCGCTGATCCGCCGCGCGTCGGGCAACGCCTCGTCCGAGCTGACCGCGGGCGACATCCGGCTCGACACGCGATCGGGCAAGGTGACGCGCGCGGGCGAGGCGGTGAAGCTGACCGCGCAGGAGTACAAGCTGCTCTCCTACCTCCTCCACCACAAGGGCAAGGTGGTCAGCCGCACCGAGCTGATCGAGCATATCTACGACCAGGATTTCGACCGCGATTCGAACACGATCGAGGTGTTCGTGACGCGGATCAGGAAGAAACTGGGGCAGGACGTCATCACCACTATCCGCGGGCTGGGCTATAGCCTGGAGGACCCGGCGCAGGTGAGCTGATGGCTGCGGCCCCCGTCACCATCGACGCGTCCGTCACCCACGCGCGCGGTTCGCTGTCGCGGCGGATGATCCTGATCGCGGCGGTGTGGATCAGCCTGCTGCTCGCGGGCGGCGGCTTCGCGCTCGACCGGGTGCTGGTGTCGGCGGTGACGCGTAACTTCGACGACCAGCTCGAATATGTGCTTCGATCGCTGATCACCTCGGCGCAACTTGATGGCGCCGGCGATGTGAGGTTCAGCCACGAGGCGGCGGACCAACGCTTTCTTGAGCCCGGATCGGGCCTTTATTGGCAGGTCTCGGCCAAGGGGTTCGAGGCGTTTTCGTCGCGCTCGTTGTGGGACCGGCGGCTCGCGCATGGCGGCACGCACATCGACCGCGATGTGCATGAATATGACAGCACGCAATTTCCCGACGAGAAACTCCGCATCGTCGAGCGCGATGTGACGCTGCCCGGTGCGCCGACGCTGTGGCGGTTTCAGGTCGCGGAAAGCCGCGCGGAACTCGACGCGCAGATCGCGGTGCTGCGGCGGGTGCTCGTCCGTTCGTTTCTCCTGCTCGCGCTGGGGCTGCTGGTGTTGGCGGCGTTGCAGACGCTCTACGGCCTTTGGCCGCTCCGGCGCGTGCGCGCGGAGATCGCGGCGATGCGCGCGGGCACCGCGAACCGGATCGCGCGACCGATGCCGATCGAGGTCGTGCCGATGGTGGAGGAACTCAACGCGCTCGTCGCGCACAACGAGCGGCAGGCGGAGGAAGCGCGCGAACATGCGGGCAACCTCGCCCACGCGCTCAAGACGCCGCTGACCGTGATCATGAACGCGGCGACCGCGCATGCGGAGGACCTCGCCGAGACGGTGTGCCGCGAGGCGACCACGATGCGGCGTCAGGTCGACCATCACCTGGCCCGCGCCCGCGCGGTCGGGCGACGCGGCTCGGCGCACAGCCGCGCGGAGGTGTGGCCGAGCCTGGAGGCGGTAGAGCGCGCGGTGGGGCGGCTTTATCGCCACGTCCGGCTCGATATTACCGGCCCCAAGGACCTCGCGGTGCACGTCGAGCGGCAGGACCTCGACGAGATGCTCGGCAATTTGATCGAGAACGCGGCCAAGTACGGCGGCGGCAGCGTGTTCGTGACGGTGGCGGCGGTGGATCGCTGGGTGGAGATGCAGATCGAGGACGACGGCACCGGCATCCCCGAAGGCGAGCGCGAGCGTATCTTCGATCGCGGGGTGCGGCTCGACACGGGCAAGCCGGGGACGGGGCTCGGCCTCGCGATCGTGCGCGACGTGGCGGAGATTTACGGCGGCACGGTGGCGTTGGAGGAAAGCGAGGATCTGGGCGGGCTGTTGGTGCGGCTCAGGCTGCCGGTGGCGGGGTGACTAGCGCGCCAGACTCGCCTCGCGCGCGGCCCTGAACTCCGACCCCGTGCTCCATTTCGGCCACCGGTCCGAAAAGGCGAGGTCGCGCCCGACTGCATAAGCGAGGTCCACGTCGCGCGCCGCGCCGCGGAGATCCCAGCTCGGCGACCACGCGTCACAGGCCTGGTGATAGCAGGCCATATAGCCCTTTAGCCACGCCTCCCCCGCCGGGCGGCCGCCCGCGACGAGGTCGGGCGCGCCGCTGATCGCCATGAACAGCAGGGTCGGCACCCCGCGCTTGGCAAAGGAGAAATGGTCCGCGCGATAGAACAGCCCGCGCTCGGGCAATGTCTCGGGCGTCACCGTCCGCCCCTGCGCGGCCGCCGCCTTCGTCAGCCCTGCCTCCAGATCGTTTTGCCCCTGGCCGACGAGCAGCACGTCGCGCGACGCGCCGCCGGTCTGGAGGATGTCGAGCGTGATGTTGGCGACCGTTTGCCTGGCCGGGATGACGGGCGCGCTGGCATAGGCCTCCGAGCCGAGCAGCCCGCGCTCCTCGGCGGTCCAGAAGCTGAACGCGACCGTCCGGTCCGGGCGCGGCCCCGCCCTGAACGCGCGCGCGATCTCGAGCAGCCCGGCGACGCCGAGCCCGTCATCATTCGCGCCCGGCTTGATGACGCCGTCCGCGCCTTTGCCGTAGGCGTCCCAATGCGCGCCATACATGATCGCCTCGTCGGGGTGGGTCCGCCCGATAAGCTTGGCGAGCACGTTGCGGCTGGCGACGGTCGTATGCGTGACGGGCAGGTCGGCGGAGAAGGCGAGGCCGGTCAGCATTATCGGGCGGAAATCCGCGCGCCGGGCGGCGACGCGCAAGGCGGCGAGGTCGAGCCCGGCGTTGCGGAACATCGCCGTCGCCGCCGCGCCCTCGATCCAGCCTTGCAGCGGCACGCGCCCGGTCGCGCCCGCGATGTCGTAATTCTCGCCGCGCGGGGCGGTGACGGTGCTCCACGGATAGCCCGCGCCGGGGGTGTCGTGGACGATCAGCGCCGCAACCGCCCCTCGCCGCGCGGCCTCCTCGTACTTGTAGGTCCAGCGGCCATAATAGGTCATCCGTCGCCCGCCGAACTTGCCCGCTACCGGCTCGCTGGCCGCGGCCTCAAAGTCGGGATCGTTGACCAGGAACATCGCGACCTTGCCGCGGAGGTCGACGTCCTTGAAATCGTCCCAGCCCCGCTCGGGCGCGTGGACGCCATAACCGACGAACACCATCGGGGCATTGGTGATCGCGACACGATCGACGGGTTGAACGGTGTTGAGGTATATGTCGCGGCCTTGGGCGAGCGGCGTCGCGCGACCGTTGACGCTGACCGACGCCGTACCATCGCCGACCTGCGTGCGCACCAGCGGCACATCCTGCGTCCACGCCCCGCCCGGCCCGGCAGGCTCCAGCCCTAGCGCCTTCAACCGCGCGACGAGATATCCGATCGTCTTGCGCTCGCCCGCCGTGCCCGGCGCGCGCCCCTCGAACGGCGGCGAGGCGAGCGTGCGCGCGGTGTCGGACATCGCTTGCGGCGAGGCGGTCGCGGCGGCGGCGAGCAGGGCGAGGCTGAACATGCGTGGGGTGTCGGACGCGCGGTGTCGCGGGTCAAGCGCTTGCGTCGGCGGCGCGGACCGGGTCCAACCGACGCATGATCGACATCCCGCGCCTGCACCTCCGCCCGCACCGTCTGACGGACATGGACGCCCTCACCGCCATCTACGCCGACGCGGAGGTGATGCGTTTCATCGGCAACGGAGCGATCTCGCGCGAGGAGCTTTGGAATCGGCTGCTCCGCTACCACGGCCATTGGTCGCTGCTCGGCTTCGGCCTGTGGGCGATTGAGGAGCGTGGCTCGGGGCGAATGATAGGCGATGCGGGCTTTGCCGATTTCCACCGCGGGCTGGGCGACGACTTCGACGGCGTGCCCGAAGCCGCGTGGGTGCTCGCGGCCGAGGCGCACGGACACGGCTATGCGGCGGAGGCGATGACGGCGGCGCTCGGGTGGCTCGACGCGCGCGGGGACGCGCGCAGCGTGTGTATGGTCGCGCCCGCCAACACCGTCTCGCTCCGGCTCGCGGCCCGGCTCGGCTATCGCGTGTTCGCCGAGCGCGAGTATCGCGGCGCGCCGGTACTGCTTCACGAGCGGATTGCGGCTGGTCAGGCGATGAACGCGCGATAGAACCGGGGCCGAAGGAGACGCTCATGGATCGCCGCGCTTTCATCGGATCGGGCGTCGCCGCCGCCACGCTGGCGAGCGTCACGCCCGCGCTGGCGCAAGC
>CAXTTU010000147.1:0-8083 GCA_964247225.1 uncultured Sphingomonas sp.
GTTATCGCGCTCCGCCTCGACCGCGCCGGGCACCGGGGTCCAGTCGTCGTAGAGCGACCCCGCCGCTCCATGCCGCTCGACGAGATACAGCAGCGAGCCGCCGATCCCCTCCAGCGCCGGAATGTCCTCCAGCGCGCCGCCCACACCCGGCTTCGCTCCCCGCGCGATTGCCGCGTCGTAAGCGGCGCGCGCGTTCCGCACCCGGAACCCCATCGCGCTCGCCGAGGGCCCGTGCGCCGCGCGGAACTCCGCCGCGTGGCCGGTCGGCTCGCGGTTGAGCAGCAGGTTGATGCGCCCCTGCTTGTACCGGGTCACCGCCTTGCTCGGATGCGTCGATGCCGCGACAAAGCCCAGCTGTTCGAACTGGCGCGCTAAAACGTCCGGATCGGGCGAGGTGAACTCCGCGAACTCGAACCCGTCGAGCCCTAGCGGGTTGACGTCCATATGCTCCATCGCGCGCAACCTAATTAGTTTCGATTGCAACCGGATTGCGCGGTTGCCGGGCGGCTGTCAATCGTTACGACAGGCGCAATGCCCACGCCGCTCGTGCTCGACGAGTTCATCCCCTTCCGGCTGTCGTTCACCTCCAATCTGGTGAGCGACACGATCGCGCGCGCCTATGAGGCGCTGTTCGGGCTCTCCATTCCCGAGTGGCGGCTGGTCGCGGTCGTGGCGGAGACGGGCGGGGTGACGCAGCAGGAGATCGGCCGCCGCACCCGCATGGACAAGGTGACGGTTAGCCGCGCCGCCGCCGCCTTGGTCGCGCGCGGGTTGATGGCGCGCGAGGCGAACCGGCAAGACAAGCGCTCGCACCTCCTGCGGCTGACGGAAGCGGGGCGGGCGCTCTACGGCGCGGTCGCGCCCGAGGCGTTGGCACTGGAGGCGCGCATCTTCGCCGCGTTTACGCCGGAGGAGCTGGCGGGGCTCAAAGCGATGCTGCGGCGCATCGACGCGGAAACGCTGGCGCTCAGGCCGTGAGCGCGAGCAGCGCGAAGCTCGCCAGCCAGTGCGTGCCCATATAGTCGTCGGCGATGTGCGGCAGGCTGGCGGTGAGGTGGCGCTCGGCGGCGTCGAGCATTGGCGCATTCGCGGGGTGGTCGGGGCCGAGCGCGCGCGCGATGCTCCGCCAGCACCAGGCGCGGCTGAGGTTGAGGCCGTCGAGATGCGCGATCTTGCCGTCGCTCCGGTCGGAGACGTGGACGGGAGTGAACAGCGTCGCGGGCTCGCTCTTGCTTACGTCCGGCAGGAAAGCCCCGAACCAGTCGGGGAACTCCGCCCCCAGCACCCGCCTCATCAGCAACGCCTCGGTCAGCGCGGGCGACAGGAACTCGTCGCCGCTCGGCTCCCAAGCCTGACACCTCCGGTCGCCCGCGAACCACGCTCGCGCGCGCTCGCCGACCAGCACGGCGAGCGCCGGATCGCGCGCCTCCGCCCAATCGAGCGCGTGGATCAGCGCAAAGGCGATGTTGCCATGCGTGCCGGTGCGGACAGGGTAGGTGAGCTTGGGCAGGAACGCGGCGAAGCGCCCCGCGAACGCGCGCGCGAGCGGCTCCAGCGCCTCGCTCCACGGCGCGTCGTGCCGCGCCGCCTCCGCGTGAAGCGCGAGCAGCCAGCCCCAGCCATAGGGCCGCTCGAACCCCGCCGCGCCGGACCGGTCGAGATAGGCGAGCTCGCCCGCCAGCTTCTCGGGCGTCAGCACCACGTCCGCCCGCGCGCGGATGACCGCAGCCTCCGGCAAGTCGGGGTGGAGCCGCGCAATCGTCAGCACCTGCCACCAGCCATGGACGCAGCTGTGCCAGTCGAAGCTGCCGTGAAACGCGGGGTGGAGCTGCGCGGGCGAGAGCAGGTCCTCCGGCCCATTGATGACGTGGTCGAGCTTTTGCGGATACTCCTGCCCCAGATGCCCGAGCGTCAGCCGGGCAAAACGGGCGGCTTGGGTCGCGTCGATCATCGCAGCACCAGGTAGAGCAACGCCGTGTTGAAGGCGAGCAGCGCCAGCGCGGTCGGGGCCTGTGCGCGGATCACGGCGTAACGATCGGGCAGGTCGAGCAAGGCGGCGGGGACGAGGTTGAAATTCGCCGCCATCGGGGTGAGCAACGTCCCGGAGAACCCCGCCAGCATCCCGATCGCCGCGATCGGCGCGGGGCTGCCGCCATGCGCGCGGACCAGCAACGGCACGCCGACGGCGGCGATCATCACCGGAAACGCCGCGAACGCATTGCCCATCGCGGCGGTGAACAACGCCATGCCCAGCGTATAGGCGACCACCGCGCCGATCAGGCTCCCGTGCGGGATCGCGTGGCCGATGCCACCGCCGACCACGTCGCCCACCTTCGCCGCGGCGAACACCGCGCCAAGGCTGGCGAGCAGTTGCGGCAGAACGACCGCCCAGCCGACGCCGTCCATTAGCCGGGTGCCCTCGCGCCACGGCGTCACAACCGGCGCGCGGAGCCAGAGGAGGCTTGCCGCCAGCGCGACCAGCACGCCCGCGGTCAGCGCGACCAGCGTCGCCTGTTTGGGGTCGACCAGCGCGGGGACGGCCTTGAACGCCAGCGTGCCGAGCACGGTCACGACGGGCACGATCAGCGCGGCGGCGAACAATGGGTTGCCGCGCGGGCGCTCCGGGCTCGGCACCGGCGCGCCCCGCCGCATCCGGCCGGAGCCGCCTACCGCGACGAGCGCGAGGACGAGCACGCCGTTGGCCCGGTCGCTCAGTCGATCGCCGAACAGGAAACCAGCCGCGATCAGCAGGTAAAACGCCGCATTGGCGAGCCGCCGCTCGCTCGCCGCAAACCCGGCGAACGCGAGGAACGTCAGCCCCGCGACCGTGTAAACGAGCCCGAGCCCGATCACCGCCGCAACCACCGGTCGAGGAGCAGCAACCGCGCGCCGTGGATCGCGAACGCCGCCAGCGCGGACGGGATTGCCCAGACCGACAGCTGGAACGGGTCGAGCCGGATGCCGAACCCCTCCAGCGCGCTCTTCATCAGCAGGATCGAGCCGATCGCGACGAAGATGTCCTCGCCAAAGATCACGCCGATATTGTCGGTCGCCGCCGCCATCGCGCGGACACGCGCCGCCTGCGCGGTGCCGCCCGTTTGCGCCTCGGCGGCGGTCTCCGCCATCGGCGCTAGCAGCGGGCGCACCGTTTGCGGCTGGCCCGCGATGCCGATCAGCCCGATCGCGGCGGTCGCCTGACGGAACAGGAGATAGACGACCAGCAATCGCCCGACCGTCACCCCGCGCAACCCCGCCACCAGCGCGCGCGCCCGCGCCTGCAGACCGTAGCGTTCGAGCAGGCCGATAACGGGCAACACCAGATACACCGCGGTCACATAGCGCGCATCGTTGAACGCATGGCCGAATAGCGCCAGCACCTCGCCCGGCGACTTGCCCGCCGCCAGCCCGGTCACGAACGCGGCGGCGACGACCACCAGCAACGGGTTGAACCGCAGCAGGAAACCGAGTGCGATCACCAAGACGCCGAGCAGTACCATCAGCCGGGCGCTCCCCAGCCGCCGCCGCCGGGCGTGTCGATGGCGATCACGTCGCCGGGGCGCATCTCCACCTTCGCGGTCGAGCCGAGCGGCTCGATGCTGCCGTCCACGCGCTCGACGCGGGTTCCGCCCGGCGTACCCGCGTCGCCGCCCGCGAGGCCAAAGGGTGGCACCCGGCGGCGGTTGGAGAGGATCGCCGCGCGCATCGGCTCCAGAAAGCGCAACCGGCGCGTCACCCCGTCACCGCCGCGTCGCTCGCCCGCGCCGCCCGACCCGCGGCGCACCCCGAACGCCTCGACCAGCACCGGGAAGCGCGTCTCCAGCACCTCCGGGTCGGTGAGGCGACTGTTGGTCATGTGCGTCTGCACCGCGCTCGCGCCGCCAAACCCCGGCCCCGCGCCCGCGCCGCCGCAGATCGTCTCGTAATATTGCCGCGCGTCGTCGCCGAAGGTAAAGTTGTTCATCGTTCCCTGCGACCCCGCCATCACTCCCAATGCGCCGAGCAGCGCGTCCGTCACCACTTGGCTCGTCTCGACATTGCCCGCGACCACCGCGGCCGGGAAGCGGGGCGAGAGCATCGACCCGGCGGGGATGACGATCTCAACCGGGCGGAGGAAGCCGTCGTTGAGCGGGATGGACTCGCCCACCACCAGCCGCAGCACATACAACACCGCCGCGCGGACAACCGAGCGGGGGGCGTTGAAATTGTCGGGCCGCTGTTCGCTGGTGCCGGCGAAGTCAATGGTGGCGGAGCGGGCATCGTGGTCAACGCGCACCGCCACGCGCACGACCGCGCCGTTGTCCATTTCATACGCGAACGCCCCGCCCGGCAACGTCGCCAGCGCCGCGCGGACGCTGGCGGCGGCGTGCGCCTGGACATGCTCCATATACGCCGACACGGTCGCGAGGCCCTGTTCCGCGCACCTCCGCGCGAGGCCGTCCGCGCCGCGACGACAGGCGGCGAGTTGCGCGAGCAAGTCGGCGATGTTCTGGTCGATGTTGCGCGCCGGGTAGGGGCCGGACGCGAGCAGGTCGCGGATAGCCGCCTCACGGAACGTGCCTCGGTCGGCGAGCAGGACGTTGTCGAGGATCACGCCCTCGTCGGCGATCGTGCGGCTGTCGGGCGGCATTGAGCCCGGCGCGGTGCCGCCGACATCGGCATGGTGCCCGCGCGCGGCGACGTAGAAGGCGGGCGTGTCCCCGCCCACGAACACCGGCATCACCACCGTGATGTCGGGCAGGTGCGTGCCGCCCGCATACGGCGCGTTGAGCGCATAAGCGTCGCCGGGCAGCATCCCGCGCCCGTCCGCGCTCCGCCGCTCGATCACCGTGCGGATGCTGTCACCCATCGAGCCCAAGTGGACCGGGATGTGCGGCGCGTTGGCGACGAGGTTGCCGGCCGCGTCGAACAGCGCACACGAGAAGTCGAGCCGCTCGCGGATGTTGACCGACGCGGCGCTGCGCTGGAGCGCGGCCCCCATCTCCTCGGCCAGAGCCATGAACAGCCCCGCGAAGATCTCGAGCCGGAGCGGGTCGGCCTCGGTGCTCGCCACGGCGGCGGCGCGGGGAGCGTGGCGGGAGAGGATCAGGTTTCCGAGCCGGTCGACCTCGGCGGTCCAGCCGGGCTCGACGACGGTGGTCGAGGCCGGGTCGACGATCAGCGCCGGCCCTTCGACCCGCGCGCCCGCCGCCAGCCCGGCGCGGTCGTGGAGTGGTACCGCGCTAGTCTCTCCCGCAAGATACGCCTCCACCGTAGCCAGTGGCGGCAGCGTCTCGGGCGGAAGCGGGAAGCCGGCAACCTCGGCGGCGGCGTCCGCGATCGCCTCGACGCCGAGCTGTTCGACCACCAGCGCGCCCTCGCCGACGAAACCGAACCGTTCGACGTGGCCAGTCTCAAATGCAGCGCGCATTGCCTCGGGCGAGCCGACGGCTACGTCGATCAGCGTATCCCCGCTCGCGAAGCGGACGCGCGCGGTCGCTTCGATGTGGATCGTCTCCGCCGCGACGCCCTGCGCGACCAGCGCCTCGCGCGCCGCCGACCCCAGCCGCTCCACTGCCGCCACAAGCGCTGGCTCGTCCGCAAGCGGGAGCGCCACCGTCTCCTCCCGCAACGCGCGCCGGTCGGCGAGCCCCATGCCATAAGCCGACAACAGCCCCGCCAGCGAATGCACCAGCACCCGCCCGATCCCGAGCGCGTCCGCGACCAGGCACGCATGTTGCCCGCCCGCGCCGCCGAAACAGCTCAAGGCATAGCCCGCCGGATCATGCCCGCGCGCGACGGAGATCGCCTTGGCCGCATGGGCCATGTTGGCGACCGCGATGCCGACCAGCGCTTCCGCGACCGCGAGCGGGTCGCGGCGCTCGCCATTGTCCGCCGCCATCGAGTCGAGTAGTTCATTAATCCGCGCGGCGGCGGCGTCCCGGTTGAGCGGCTGGTCGCCACCCCTGCCGAACACGCGGGGGAAGTGGTCGGGGACCAGCTTGCCGAGCAGCAGGTTGCAATCGGTGACGGTCAGCGGCCCGCCGCGCCGGTAGCAGGCCGGCCCCGGTACCGCGCCCGCGCTTTCCGGACCGACCACCAGCCGCCCGCCCGCCCAGCGGCAGATCGAGCCGCCCCCCGCCGCGACCGTGTCGATGCGCAGCGTCGGCGCGGTGATGTGGACACCGCCGAGTTCGGCATCGTTGCGCCGCTCGAACCGGCCGTCGTGGAGCGACACGTCGGTCGACGTGCCGCCCATGTCGAAACCGATCACGCGGGCGAACCCCGCCGCCGCCGCCGTCCGCGCCATGCCGACGATGCCGCCCGCCGGGCCGGACAGCAGCGCGTCCTTGCCCCGGAACGCCGCGCCATCCACCAGCCCGCCGCTCGACTGCATGAACAGCGGGCGCTGCCCTTCGCCGAGCGCCTCGCCCAGCCCCGCGACATAGCGCGCCAGCACCGGCGACAGATACGCATCCGCCACCGTCGTGCTCGCGCGCGGGATCAGGCGGATCAGCGGCGAGACCTCGTGACTGGCCGACACCTGCGTGAAGCCGACCGCACGCGCGATCTCGGCCAGCGTCGCCTCGTGTGCGCGGTGGCGGTAGCCGTGGACCAGCGCGATCGCGACCGCGCGCAGGCCGGTGTCATACGCCACCTGAAGCGCAGCCCGCGCCGCCTCGCGGTCGAGCGGGACGAGTACTTCGCCCTCCGCCGTCACCCGCTCGTCCACCTCCACCACCCGCGCGTAGAGCGGGGCGGGGCGCACGATCTCGCGCGCGAAGATGTCGTGGCGGGCCTGATGGCCGATCAGCAGCGCGTCCGCGAACCCGCGCGTGACGACGAGCAGCACCGGCTCGCCGCGCCGTTCGAGCAGCGCGTTGGTCGCGACAGTGGTGCCGATGCGGATGTCGGCGGGCGGCAGCGGGCCGTCGGCGACGCCCGTCAGCCGCCGGATCGCCGCCACCGCCGCGTCGGTGTAGCCGCCCGGGTCCTCCGATAACAGCTTGGCGGTGACGAGCGCCCCGTCGGGCGTGCGCGCCACCACGTCGGTGAAGGTGCCGCCACGGTCGATCCAGAACTGCCAGCGCGCGGGGGTCACGCGCGGACCATACCGAGCGTACGGCGCTTGTCGACAAGGCCGGTCGGAGAGCTACGAGGGGCCATGCCCAGACTCGTCTTTCTTCCGCTCGCCGCGCTCGCGCTTGTCGGCGCGTCGCGGCTGCCCGAGATCCGCGACCCCGACACGCGCGCGTGGTGGCGCGCGACGGAGGAGCTGGCGGGCGACGACATGGAGGGGCGCGACACCGGCTCGCCCGGCTATGACCGCGCGGCGGCGCTGGTCGCACGGCGGTTTGCGGCGGCGGGGCTGAAGCCCGCGGGTGAGAACGGAACGTGGTTCCAGACCCTGATATTCCGCGACCTCACCGTCGATGCGCGCGCGAGCGGCGTTAGTGTGGGGAGCGAGCGGCTGCGGTTGCTCCACGACATCACGCTCCGTCCCTCGCCGGAGATGCCGCGCCGCGCCGACGCGCCGCTCGCCTTCCGGGGCTATTGCGGTGCCGACGTGATGGGCGACGTGCGCGGCAAGGTGGTGCTTTGTTACGGCTGGCGGCGCGCGGGGTTGACCGACGCCGCCACCCGGCTCGCGGCGGCGGAGAAGGCGGGCGCGGTCGGCATCGTCACGATCGCCGACCCGGGCTTCACCGTGGAGCCGATGCGCTGGCCGGTCGCCTATGCACGTACGGTGTCGCCCGCCGACGCGGCCCCGCCGCCGGGCGACCGGATGCTGGTCACGACGCTGAACCCCGACGCGCTCGCGCGCGTGCTGGCGGGCACGGGGCAGGACGCGGGCGCTCTGCTTGCGGCGGGCAGCGCGGGGCGACCATTGCCGAACGTCGACCTGCCGGGACGGTTCACCGCGTCACTGGCCGTCACCGAACGGCAGACGCGGTCGGCGAACGTGCTTGGGCTGCTCCCCGGCACCGACCCGCGCCTCGCCGCGCAGGTGATCGTGCTGTCCGCGCATCTCGACGGCTATGGCCATGGCGAGCCGGTACGGGGCGACGGGTTATACAACGGCGCGCTCGACGACGTGGCCTATGTC